>DAIOFH010000019.1:0-42561 GCA_036745875.1 Planctomycetota bacterium
AATACTCAACTCAAACCAAAACACAATGAGAGAAAGTTCTCCGACAGGCTCCTAGGACAATGTTATACTATCGTATATAATGAAGTTATAATCCATGCAAATTGTGCATGATATAAATTTTAACTATCCGATCTCAATTGATGAGTTTATAGTACATATATAACGGAGCGTGGAGAAATTCGTTATTTGGAGATGTAAAGTCATGACCAAGACCATGACGAAAAAAAGCTCCATATTTACCCGCTTACTCCTGGCGAGCCTGCTGCCGTTTGCCATCATTTTCATTATTTTAACCATACTCTTCACCAGCGGCATGTACCGCAGCAGACAGGCGGTCGGCAGGGAAAACGTCATGTTCCTCGCCAATGTCGCCATGGAAAAAATAACCTCGTCGTTTTCCAATATTTCCCGTCTCCTCTACCTGACAAGCAACAATATGGCCGACGTGGTCGAAAACTCTTCAGAAAGCGCAGCGGGCCTGGAGCACCTTATCCATACCTTCATGCAGTCGAATCCTGAAATCTACTGCGCCTGGTATGTATTCGAACCCGGCGTCGCTACGGACGGGGAATCGAGATATGCGCGCTCATTCCAAAACCAGAACGGCATAATCACCGAAATCGCCGCCGTGAAAGAGGAATTCCTGATGGATCCCGACGTCTCGCCATGGCATGTCATGCCCATGCAAACAGGGACGATGTATCTGGACATCATCGATTACTGGGATTACGAAACGGGAAAAGGGCTGGAATATACCGGCACCATGGCATACCCGATCATCCGCAACGGTCAGGTGATCGGTTCCGTAGGGATGGACATTCTGTACGAAAACGCCATGAAATTCATGGATTCGATGCAAACTCCCGGACGCACCATACTGCTTTTGAGCGGCCGAGGCCGGATCATGTATTCTCCCGAAAACAAATACCACAACAAAACGGTCTCCAGTCTCGGCTTCCGCCCGCAGGAGCAGGAGGACCTTTTCCAAATCCTTCATGACAACTCGACTGTCCTGAAGGAAATCCATTCACCGATATCCGGGGAGGAATCGCTTGTCTACATTTTCCCAGTCCCCCTCCCCCACAACGATGATGATACGATGTCAATCTACATGGACATACCTACCTCGGCGCTGTACCAGGACGCGAAAGGCTATGCTGTCCTGATTGCGACGGCCTGCCTCCTAGGGCTTCTGGTGATAGGCGGTTGCGTCTATCTCGCGGTGAAAAACATCATCACCCCGATCCACCAGATCAGCCACTATGCGGACAAAATCGCCGGCGGCGACCTTGAATCCGAACTGGAAATCAGCAAAAGCAGCCGCGAGGTGGAGATTCTCAAGAATTCCATCACCAAAATGCTGGACGGCCTGAACCAGAACCACCAACTCACCATGCGCGCCCTCCAGGCCGAGGTCGATCACAAGAAAATCCAGGAATCCGAGAAGGAACGCTCGCTTTTCTTTGCTAATATGTCCCACGAAATCCGCACTCCCATGAACGCCATCATGGGCATAGCCGACCTTCTCGCCGAAGAATCCCTGACCCCGAAACAGGGCAAATACATCAAGGACATCAAAGTCTCGGCTGAATCCCTCCTAGTCGTCATCGACGATATCCTGGACATCTCCAAACTCGAAGCCGGCAAGCTCAGCCTTACCAAAACCCACTTCGATCTCGCCGGGATGATCGGGAACATCCGTTCGCTGTCGACGCATCTCGCCCGCAGCAAGGCGATTGATTTCGAGTTTTACGAATCCGGCGACGTGCCGCGCTATTTCCACGGCGACGAAGTGCGCCTGCGCCAGGTCCTTGTCAACATCATCAGCAACGCCATAAAGTTCACGGAAAAAGGCCGCGTCCGCCTGAGGGTTGTCGGCGAACCTGACTGTATCGTCTTCGAAATATCGGACACCGGCATCGGCATCAACGACGACGACAAGCAGGACATGTTCAACGCCTTCAAACAGGTCGACGCCGTCAGGAACCGCCGCGTCAAGGGCACCGGACTCGGCCTTTCCATCAGCATGAACCTGGTCAAGCTGATGGACGGTGACATCACCTTCGACAGCATATACAACAAAGGCACGACTTTCAGGGTCAGGCTCCCCATGACGCCCGGCGACCCGACGAAGGTCGATCGGACGGACGTGAACGCCAGACTGCAGTTCCTTTTCAGGGCCCATGCGCTTATCGTCGACGACAATGAAATCAATCTCGGGGTAGCCAAAGGCCTCCTTGAACTCTATGGTCTGAAGTGCGAAACGGCGCGCTCGGGAGAGGAAGCGCTGGAAGTCTGCGCTATGAACGATTTTGACATCATCTTCATGGACCATATGATGCCGGGGATGGACGGCCCGGAGACGACCCGCCATATCCGCGCCCTCGGCGAGCGGTTTGTCAACACCCCGATCCTCGCCCTAACGGCCAACGCCATGTCCGGGGCAAAGGAAATGCTCCTCGAATCCGGCATGGACGACTATATTTCCAAGCCGATCCAGCGTGCGATACTGATTAAAAAGTTGGCCAAATGGCTTCCCGGCGACAAAATCCACCGAGCCCCTTACCCGGTCGAGGAGGAGAAATCAACCATAGATCTCCTGCGCGACATACCCGGCCTTGAAGTGGACAAGGGTCTCGGACAAGTGGACGGGCAGGAGGACCTGTATCTCGATGCCATCACCGTCGCCTGCTCCGTCATGCCCGACCTTGCTGAGCGCGCCCTGGCCGCCTGGAACGCGGTCGATTACGAACACATCCGCTTCGAAGCGCACAGCGCCAAAGGCGCCCTCGCCAACATCGGCGCCCTCGACCTCGCCAAAACGTCCGCCGATATAGAAAAAGCGGCGATGGAGCAAAAGTACGATTTTTGCGCCGACCGCATCCCTTCTCTCGTCAACGAGATCAAAATACTGGTCGACGACCTGCAAAAACGGTTGCAGTCACGTCCCAAGGGTTGAGACCGGTGAAATTTCCATTTCTCCTTACGTTACCTCCCTTTACTTTTTCAAACGCACATGGTATGTTGGTTCCCGGATAATAACATGTCTACAGCGTTTTCTGAAAAGGCTGGCCCTTCCTTTTGCGCGTTTGGCTTGAAATAGTTGTGCCGGAGAACGCAGTAAGGAGCCTATCATTTCCGAAAACGCGCTATTGTCGTTTTACTGTTCGTCCGGACATACTTTTTCCGTCCGGCACGGCCCACAACCTCGCAAGAAAGGAAAAGCATGGCCACCCCATCCACCCGCGACATCGTTCTAAAGGCATGGAAGTTGGGAATCGTCATTCCGGCGTACAATGTCCCCCATCTTCCGATGATGGAACCCATTGTCAGAGCCATTCGCGACTGCAACTCCTTCGGCCTCATCCAGGTGGCCAGGCTGGAGACGGTAAAGTTCAAGGCTGAGAGCTTCAAAACGATCCATGATCTTTATGAGAAGCACAAGGATGAAAAATACACCCGCCTGCACCTCGACCACGTCCCGGTCATCGACGAGGATGGCAACAACATAGATTATCTCGCCGAAATCACCGATGCGATGAAGGTCGGTTACGAATCCGTCATGGTTGACGGTTCCCGCCTGCCCCTGAAGGACAACATCAGCGCGACCAAAAAGGTCGTCGACGCCGCCAAGGCGTTCAATGTCCCGGTGGAAGGCGAGCTCGGTGCGGTCATCGGCCACGAGGCCGGCCCCATGCCTCCGTATGAGGAATTGTTCGCCAGCGGCAAGGGCTTCACCGATCCGCAGGAAGCCGCCGAATTCGTTAAAGGCACCGGGCTTGACTGGCTTTCCGTCGCCATCGGCAACTTCCACGGCGCAGTCGCTCCGGGACGCAAGGACGACAAGAAAATTGAAGCGCGCCTCAACATCGACCATCTCAAGAAAATTAACGACATCGCCGGCGTCCCCCTCGTCCTGCACGGCGGCAGCGGCATCCAGAAGGCGTTCCTCCGCGAAGCGTTCAAAAACGGCATCGCCAAGATCAACGTCGGCACCAACATCCGTCAGCCGTACGAAAAAGGCGCGGCGGAATCCGTCGAAAAAGGCCAGCAAAACACATATGACGCCATGGTCGACGTCATCAAGAACGAACTTGGAGTGGAAAACACCCGCGACATGCTCTTTTCCTGAATCACCTTACCCGGCCGCGCCCGCCAGCGCGGCCGGTGGTATTATTTTCCGAAAGGTACCAGAATGGCAAACCGCATTACCATGATCGGCAGCGCCAATGTCGATTTCATCATGAGCCTGCCTCACCTGCCTGCGGTCGGCGAATCGTTGACCGGCGAAAGCTTCAACCAAACCTTCGGCGGCAAGGGTTCAAACCAGGCCGTAGCGGCCAAACGCAGCGGCAGCGACGTCTCCCTCATCGTCAGCATCGGCGGCGACAGTCTTGGCAAAACATTACTGGAAAACTATCGCAAGATGGGGTTCGACACCACCCATGTCGCCGTGCACGACGACACCTCCTGCGGCACCTGCATGATTTTCTACGATAAAAACGGAGACAACATGCTT
The DNA here is from genome assembly GCA_036745875.1 of Planctomycetota bacterium. Classification (GTDB taxonomy): domain Bacteria; phylum Planctomycetota; class SZUA-567; order SZUA-567; family SZUA-567; genus DAIOFH01. The sequence goes on from DAIOFH010000019.1 coordinate 4,520, forward strand.
GCCTTCACCCGTCTTGCCAACGACCTCCTTTCCGTCGAGCAAGTGGAAAAGGCGGAGGATACCATCGCCAAATCGAAAATCCTCATGATGCAAATGGAAATTCCCGAAGCGCCCATGGTGAAAGCCATCGAACTGGCGAGAAAGCACGGCGTCGAAGTGATGATGAACTACGCCCCCTATATGAAAACATCCATCCTGAAGGTGGCGGGCAACGTCGACATCCTTGTCGTCAACGAAAGCGAAGCCAGTCAGATGCTTGGCGGTTTTCCGGTGGATGGCCTGGAGTCGGCGATGGAAGCGGCGGAAAAGCTCGCGAAGGACGGTTACCGCCTGACCATTGTGACCCTTGGCGCAAACGGCTCCGTCGTCTGTGAAAAAGGTGCGACCACCCACTTTCCGCCATTCAAAGTGGACGCCAAAGACGCCACCGCCGCCGGCGACACCTACTGCGGTTGTTTCGCGACCGCGCTCTGCGAAGGCAAATCCACCGCCGACGCGGCCCGATTCGCCTCCGCCGCAGGCGCGCTTTGCGCATCCCGCGTCGGTGCACAGCCGTCCATCCCCATGAGGGATGAAATTGAGGCTTTTATGGCGACATACCAATAGGTTTTCACCGCTTTACGAAAAAACTCCCCCACGTTCGAGGGGGAGTTTTTTTTCGTCACATGTCAGAATGCTAAAGCATTTTAAGAAATTCTGTGATGATTGGAGTTAGGCGCTGGAAGGGGCGTTGTGACTTTTCGCCGGTAGTTTGGCGAAATGTCACGCAAGCGACTGGGGGCGACTAGCCCCTTATTATCACGCAAATTCTTGAAATGCTCTAAACGTCCTCTTTCAACAACCTCATTATTTCCTCGATGTCGATCATCGGCGACTGGTCAGCGCCGGAGAGAAGCGTTTCCGCGAGGTCACGCTTTCGGCTATGCAGTTCGACTATCTTGTCCTCGATCGTACCCGCCGCCACCAGACGGTAGACAGTCACCGGACGGGTCTGGCCGATACGGTGGGCGCGGTCAGAAGCCTGGTCCTCCACCGCCGGGTTCCACCAGGGATCCATGTGGATGACGTAATCGGCGGCGGTAAGGTTGAGCCCTAGGCCACCCGCCTTGAGACTGATAAGGAACACATCCCCCTTCCCCGACTGGAACGCTTCCACTGCTTGTTTGCGCTTCTTTGCCGGGGTCGATCCGTCAAGATACTGGTAGCGGATTTTTCTCTCGTCCAGATAGCGCTTGATTATGGCCAGATGGGCGACGAACTGGCTGAACACCAGCGCCTTGTGGTTGTTGTCGAGAAGTTCCGAAATTGTCTGCTTGAACTGTTCCTGTTTCGCCGACGGGATATTCGTCTTGCCGGTTATCAATTCCGGAGAACAGCAGGCACGGCGCAGCTGCATGATTTCCGCCAGGATCTGGAAACGTTTTTCCTCAAGGCCGCCTTCCGATTCGGACAGCCGGTCCAGCGCCTGGCGCCGCAATGCCTCGTAAAAAGACCGTTCTTGCGGATCCATCTCCACCTGCAAGGTTATTTCAGTCTTCGGCGGCAGGGAGGACAGCACCTGGCTCTTGCTGCGGCGAAGAATGAAGGGACGGATCACTTTCCGCAAGCGTTCCCTGGCTGCGTCGTCCCCCAGGCGCTCGATCGGACCGGCGAAGCGTTCCTGGAAACGCCGCCATGAGCCCAGGAGATGGGGATTGATGAAGCGGAAAAGGTTCCACAACTCTCCCAGATGGTTTTCAATCGGCGTACCGGTGGTGATGAAGCGGAAATCCGCCTTGAGGGCCATGGCCGCCTTTGAGCGTTTTGTGGCGACGTTCTTGATGGCCTGCGCTTCGTCAAGGACCGCCGTCGTCCACTGCACGGAGGACAGCAACTCCGACTCCTGCTGCAAAAGGCCGTAGCTGGCTATCAACAGATCGCCGGGGCCGAGTCGGGCAAGCGCTCCCGCTCTATCGCCATCGCCGAAGGGAATCGGCCGCAGGGCGGGAGCGAAGCGGATCGCCTCGGAAAGCCAGTTGTGGCAGACGCTCGTCGGCGCGACGACAATCGCGGGCCCAAGGGCGGCGCGGCGGCACAACAATGCCAGTGTCTGGATGGTTTTTCCGAGTCCCATATCGTCGGCGAGACAGGCTCCCGCGCCCCACTCGGCTAGGCGGGCAAGCCAACGGAAGCCTTCGACCTGATAATCGCGCAGTTCGGCGGTAAAATTTACCGGCAGATTCGGCGTAAAGTCGGCAAGCTCTTTGCGCCTGTCCAGAAACTTCCTCCATTCGGAATCGACTTTCAGGTCTGCGCCAAGATCCTCCAGCTCTTCCAGTGCACCGGAGGCTAGGAGCGGAATACGGAGCTTGCTCCCATCCTTTTCGGCAAAGGACTCGAGATCGGCGAGTTGGCGGCGCAGGTTTTCGGTGATGGCGATATACTCATCCTCACCGACGCGGACAAACCCGCCGCTGGCGTTACGGACTGCGACGAGGAGCTGCCGCATGGAGAGGGTTAGATGCTCGTCGATGCGAATGGTTCCGTCAAACTCGAGCCAGTCAGAGTTGCGCGATATGTTGATGCCGAGATTGGCCGGATTGGTAAAGCGCCTGACCTTGAAACGACCGCCCCTGGGCCAGACAAGAATCGCCTTTTCCCCAAGGTCCCCCGCCTGCATCATAAAGGTCAAGGCATCTTCCGGGTTGTCGAGACGCCAGGACAATGCGGACGACTGGTGCCCCTTGAGCGCGGGACAGAACTCGGCTATTTCCGTGGCGCGCCTTTTTTCGTCCTCGAGGTCGCGAACGGTATTGAGGGTCCTTCCGTCGATATCGGCGGAAAGTATCTTGCCGCCCTTGCCTGGGCGATAGGCGGGACCGTTCTCGCCGAAAGGATGCTCCCATATTTCAATATCCAACCCCGGATTCAGGGGAATCAGGTGAACCCTCGGAGTCGTATCCGCGTCCACCTTTTCCCCCTCCTGTGCGAACTCCGGAAGGTTCGAGTGGATGCGCATATGGACGGACAAATCGCCCAGCACTTCCAGCGCCTCCTGGCGTCCCATCTTGGGAATACGCAGCCCAGCACCGATGATACGCGCCAACCGCCGTTCCCGGATCGCCAGGCGCATGACCCGGAGTCGCGTGGGCGTTTCGAATCGGGCGGTGATTTCCGGTTCGAACGCCGAACGTTCGCCAGACTCGTACACCCCGCCATCGCCATTCTCCGCAGCGCTGTCAAATTCAGAAAGAGGCGGATCAAGGCTGATGACGCAGCCGCCGTCGTCCTCTACCGCCGAAAGTTCGAATTTCCCTGACGCGACCTCGACCTTCGCGCCGCTTGCGTCGTCCCGGTAGACCAGGGGGTGGCCGACCAGGTAGCCGATCGCGGCGGAATCGTCAAAGGAGAAATCCGAGCCGCCGCATCCGGGCGAGAAACGCAGTGTGGAAAAAACCATGCGATCCTGCTCGTTCGCGTAATCGAATGCCGAGCTGTTCTGGTACAGGCGCTTCAGGGAGATGTTGCGTCCTTTGCTCCATTGACCGCTTTTTTCACTCAGCGTTTGCTCCACGGGACGGACGCTGAACGGGCAGTAGGGATTGGGACCGTCCGGATTCTCAGTGAGAAGCCACGCCACACGGCGCTCATTGATTGCGAGGGTTGTGTCATCCGTTTCCGCCAGCGTTTTCAAAGCTGACAAGCCCCGTCGCCACTCGTCCCGGTTGCGGAAGGCGTCCACAAGGAGCGGCCAGTTCTCGACAGGTTTTTCTCCATCCTCTTCCCCCGCGAAGCGCCGTGCCAGGCCGGCCAGTTGCGAAGCGAACCAGCGGTATCCTGCCGTTTTCGCCCTTTTCTGCATGTCTGTCAGAAGCTGCCGGTCAAGCCCCGGATCCTGGCGGTTGAGCCAGAGCGCGGCAAGTCCGTGCAGAAGGATGAGGAAGGGGCGCGGCGGTGCGTTGTCCGTAGTGTCCAGCGACTGTGGCATCTGTCTTGCTATATAGGCGTGGCCAAGACGCATCTGCACGCTTGCGTGGATCCGCAGCAGTTCAGCCGCATTGTCTTCGGAACGGAACGCGGCCGGATCAAGCGCCTTGTCCAAGCGCTCCATCATTTCCGGCATCCCGACCCGCAACATGGCGAGGGTCTGCCAAAAGGCGAACCAGCCCTCCAGCAACTGGTCCCGCGAACCTAGGCGACGGCGCTGCATCGTTAGTGCGATAGCCGCCTCGCTGCTGGCGTTCTGGTCGTCCCCCTGGGCAAAATCGATGAAAAGGCGAATAAGACAAGCGCTTTCTTCGTCCACCACTTTGGCGAGGCGCTCCGCGTCGCGGAATTTTCCCTGCAAGACAAGGATCGAGCCGATACAGGCGGCAAGTCCGGATACGCCGGCGTCGTGCAGCTTCTCCGCCACCTCCATGATCGGGGTGGGATTTTCCAGGCCGATAAAGGCATCCTGCAGACAGAGGGAAAACAGCTCCGCCGTTTGCTGGTTCGGCTTTGTCGGAAACCATCCGTCGTCAGGCTGGCTTTCGATCAGTTGACGGACAAACAATCCGCCAGAAGCCTGCCGTTCCCCATCCATAGTGCGCGCTTCACGCAGCGCTGCGGCCCAGTCGCCGTAATGGAGGGCGATATGCAAGGTGCGGCGCGGGCTTTCGCCCGCCCCTTCCTTGAGCCAGTCCTTGCCTCGCGTTCCCTCCAGAGCGGAACGCGCGAGCGACTTGAACGTCCCTTCGCGCACGGCGTGGCGGACGGCGAGTTCCGCCGCGACCGGGTTGACTCGCCAGAGTCGTGTTTTCGCCGTTTTCCCCTCCACCGGTAACGGTTGCGCCAGACCTGCCTTGGCAAGACGGGCCAAACGCACAGCCACGGTTTGGAGGGTAAATGCCCGGAGGTGGGATTCGCGACAGTTTGCGCCGCCAAGGCATGAAGCCACGACTCCCGGACTGGCGGGCTCATACAGTATGGCCAAGGCTTGGAGTACAGTCTGGTCGGGAACGGCCAAAGCATTGTACCGATCAAGCAAGCTTATGTCGGGATCGGGCATTATGGTCGAATACCTTGATTTTACATGGCAATGATGTCATGGTTCCGGCTTTGATTTTGCCCCTCACCCTAACCCTCGCCCCACAAAGGGGGAGAATGTAAGGGTGATGGGAGTTATCCTTACCGCACTACTAAAAGCGAATCAGGCATTATAGCGTTTTTGTGCCGCGTCCGTCGAGTTTTTTCGAGGAATGTTCCAACTCTTTCCGATCTCGGATGGCGGGCATTCCGAAAATGCAACCAAAGGATTGTCATAGTTCCGGGGATATGTAGAATTGAATATTTCATATGTAACGGTGGGGAGAAGCCATTGAAGTTCCTTGAAATGTATAAGACCTACGGCAACATTAAGCGCCTCAGGCAAATCCTGACGGTCCTGGTCAAGCATGGCTTTTCGCATATCCTGCACCAAATGCGTATTTTCGAGTACGCGCCCTGGCTCGGCCGTCTCATAGAACCCAAAGGCGACAAGGGCGAAAGCGAGGCAGATCTGCCAACTCGGCTCTCCCACGCCTTTCAGGAACTCGGCCCCGCCTTTATAAAACTCGGGCAACTCCTCGCCACCAGGCCGGACATCGTGACGCCCGCGTTCCAGCACGCGTTTGCCAAGCTTCAGGACAATGTCATACCCCTCCCCGGCGACGAGGTCGTCCCGATATTGGAAAAATCCCTTGGGAAGCCGCGCGGGCAGGTATTTTCCTCATTCACCTATGAAGCCGCCGCCAGCGGCTCCATTGGTCAGGCCCACTACGCCAGCCTCCTTGACGGTACGCCGGTAGTGGTCAAGATCAAGCGCCCCGGCATCGACAAGTCCATAGAGGAGGACCTCTCGCTTCTCGAATCCTTGGCGGAGCTGTTGGAAAAGCATGTGCCGGAACTCGACACCATCCGTCCCGTCGCCATGGTGGGCGAATTCCGCCGCACCATGGAATTTGAGTTGGACTTTGTCGGCGAAGCGTCCTGTACTTCCAAATTCTCCGAAAGCCAGGGGGAAAACCCCATTGTCAAGATTCCGACCGTTTATTGGGACTATGTGTCCAGGGAGGTGCTGGTCAGCGAACGCCTGCTCGGCAAATCCCTGGCCCAAACCGAATCGCTGTCGCCGGAACAACGCCACAGGACGGCAGACATCCTCGCAAACTGTTTTTTGCATCAATATTTCGTCACCGGCTTTTTCCACGCGGACCCGCATCCCGGCAATATTTTCATCCTGCCCTGCGGTGGAGTCGGGCTTTTGGATTTCGGCCAGGTCGGGCATTTGTCCGACGACATGCGACATACCCTCGCGTCCATACTCCTCGCCCTCAACCACGCGGACACCGACGCCATGGTGGACCTGTATTCGGAAATCGGCGATTTTTCGCCGACAGCCAATATTTCCGGCTTCCGCCAGGACCTGACCACCCTCATAGATAGGAACTATGGCGTACCTGCAGACAGGATCGACCTGACCATGCTTTCGCAGGAAGTGCTTTCCGTCGCCCGCAGGAACGGCCTGTTCCTGCCGAGGAACTTCGTCCTCATCATCAAGAGCCTGGTGACGATAGCCGGGGTCATCCGCGAGCTCGACCCCAGCTTCCGACTCGACAAGGCGGTGGAGCCGTTCGCCAGGAGGCTGATCCTCTCCTTGTATAATCCGGCCGCCATCTTGAAACGCGGCTGGAACCTGGCATCGAAATTCGCCTCCCTGTTCCGGCGCGTCCCGGACGACGCCCGCGACCTTCTTGAAAAAGCGCGGGCCGGGAAGTTTACGATCGTCTTCCACCACGAAAACCTAAATTATGTCGCAGACCGGACCGGCCGTGCCATGGATCGCTTGACACTTGGCATAATCGCCGCATCCATCGTCATCGCCAGCTCCATCATTCTTGTCGCCGGACCCACCGGGACGCCGGGCGGCGGGATTCCGCTCATTGGCGGCATGCCTTTCGCCGTCATCCTCGCGGGGCTTGGCTTTTTCGGGGCGCTCGTGGTCGCGGTGTGGCTTGCATGGGGGATATTCCGTGACAAGAGTTGACCGTCTTGCAGCAACCCTGGTTTTCATCTGCCTTTTCGCTTCGGGATGCGGGAAGAAGATCGACCCGTTTCCGGAACCCGGAAATGTCACCGAAAAAGTGTCCATCTACCGGCGCTCCTCCCTTGGGCCTATCGTCGTCATTTTCACCCCCTATCCGATCGAACCGTCCTCGCCTCCGGACGGCGTCCGCGACGCCGCCATTCGAGCAGTCGGCGGCAGAAGCTGTTCGGTCGCCTCGTTCTATTGGCCTGAGCGTTCGTTGTCCGAGCGCTGGATTGCGGACCAGTTGGAACTGCGCATCGAGATGGGGACGCCTCTCAACATCATCCTTGCCGGCCACAGCCTCGGCGCGACAGCCGCGGCCGAGACCGCCCGCTACGTCATGGCGAACCACCCGGAGGCCGTCATCAGCCTGCTCCTCACCGTCGACGCCATCAAGACGGGGAAAATCGGCTCCACCGCCGGAACGGCGGGTGCGGTCATCGCCGGCAGCATCCCAGGCATCAAGACAAACCTGACCGCGTACGACAGCGCGCCGCAACCCGACGGACGCGGCCTTCTCAGGCATGTCAATTATTTCCAGCAAAACAGTTCGCTATATCACGGCGTCAATATGCCCTATGCGGAAAACAGGCCGCTGTACGATTCGTCCGGCCTTTTGAACCATGGCAATGCCGACGATTTCGCCGTTCCCCTGATGACGCAGGATTTCGGCCATGCGCTCAACTTCCCGGGAGTCATCGGAGGAATCCGATGAAATGTGCGTCGCGGTTACTGCTTGCCGTCGCGATCTCTCTGGCGCTTGCCGGTTGCACTGAAAACATGTGGTGGGAATACCGCGACGACCCATACATTGCCGATATGGCCAAACGCGGGGACCAGTCCATGCTGTCGAACATCAACAGCCCCTATTCGGACACCAGGCAAACCGCCCTCAGGCTGGCCGCCACCGAAGCGGCAAAGGCGCGCCGCGAAATGCGCACCGCCGACGCCGAACGATTGGAAGGTATAATCCTTCGCCGCTACGCGATGGAAAAGGAACCGTCGATCAAGCTGTGCATCATCCGCATCTGCGCTCCCGCCTGCGGCCCCGGGAGCACCCAGATGGTTGATTTCCTGCGCGGCAGGATCGCGGCGGGAGAGTTCGCCGGACACGCAGCCCTCTCCCTCGCAACGCTGAATTACAAACATGCCGCCGCCGATGTTATTCCCCTCACAAGACATCCCGCACCGGAAGTCAGGTACCAGGCTGCCACCGCCCTGACGATAATCGCCGATCCCCGTGGAATAAACGAAATTGCCCGTATCATAAACAACATGCAAAGCCAGCCCTGGCCACCGGTTGTCGACGGCATGCCGCTCGAGGACGCGCGCCTCGCTCTCGCCAAGCGGGCACGCATGACATTCGGCCAGGCAGTACAATTTAATCAATAATTGGGGCAACCATGAGCATACGTCAAGCCGACAAAGCGGGAACCTGGTATTCGCGAGATCCTGACGTCCTGCGGCAGGAAATAGCGGAATGCATGGACCGAGCAGACAGGCTGCTGGCCACTGCGGCACCTGCCTGCGGGTCTCCTGTCGCTGCGGTTGTTCCCCATGCCGGATTGTTCTACTCCGGGGGGATCGCGGCAACCTCCTTCCGCAAAATCGGCGAAACATTCCAGACAGTCGACACCTTCGTCATCTTCGGCGCATGCCATCGGGAACGGCTCCGCAAACCGGCGCTCTGGACCAAAGGCAGTTGGCAAACCCCTATTGGCGGTTTACCCATTGATGAAGAACTTGCCCAGGCTTTTCTGGACGCGGGCATCGGGGAAGAGAACGAGCGCGCCCATACCGAAGACAATGCAATCGAACTTCTCACGCCGTTTGTCAAAGCGTTGTACCCGAACGCAAAAATACTTCCGGTGGCGATGGATTTCTATCCGGATTCCTGGCGTTATGGCTCGAAGGCTGCGGAAGTAATGAGCGCCAACCCTGTTTTTTCCGGGAAAACCATGATTGCACTCGCATCAACCGATTTGACCCATTATGGAGCGTCATTTGGCGTCATGCCAGCGGGAACCGGTCAAAAAGCCCTGGATTGGGCCCGGGAAAACGACCAGCGCTTCCTCACCAACCTCACGGACATGAGCCTCGACAACATTGTTTCCACAGCCATTCGCGACCACAGCGCCTGCGGAGCGGGAGCGGCGGCAGCAGCGGCCGGTTGGGCAAAGAAGTGCGGATGCGACAAGGGAATACTGTTGGCATACGAAACCAGCTACGATATTATGCCACAAGGAATACCCGAACATTTTGTCGGTTATGGTTCAGTTTTGTACTGCCGCTGATACTTTTGTAGAGCGGGCTTTTTTCCACCCGTCCCTTGACTTTTTCCTGGTTACGACGTTTAATACCGATTGCGCAAAAATACCGTATTTTTTTGCGAGTGCTGTATTTTTTATTTTTCCTGTAACATTCGCCCTCCGCCTGACACTATGCCAGGAGGGGCTATTCTTTATAAAACGCAGATTCTTACAGCTAGTCGCATATCTTGAAAGGATATTGGTTATGAAACGCTTTATCGCATTGGTTTGTGCCGCTGTCGCCATGACAGTAGCCGCCACCCCAGCCTTTGCCCGCGACAACGCGGTCATGGAGTCGCGCGGTTACTATCTGACCACCACCACCACCAACCGTACCGGCACTACCCCCCACGGTGCGCTTGCCCCGGTCCAGACGTTCGAACTGGTTCGTCCTGAAATGGCCTCTTTCCGCATCGGCCGGGTTTACACCTCCTGCCCCTGCGTCGAATTGTCGTCCCCCAAAAAGGCCTATGCCCGTGGCGAACGGGCGATTTTCGAATTGGTAAACGTCAAGCCGACCCCGCCACAGGGTCATACCTATGCACTCTACGTCCAGGTGACAAGCCCCGTCCGTGCGACTCTGCGTTTCGACACCTTTATGCAAACCGGCGCTGCCGCCCCTGCCATAGCCAAGCCTGAAGAAAAGAAGGATGTGGCGGAAAACGCTGCCGACAAGACCATGGACAAGATCGAAGATCCCGCTGAAAAAGCGACGCAGGAGCTTGACGAAGTCGCTGCCGAAGCCGCCAAGGAAGCCGAAGCCGCCCTCGCCGCCGCCGCAAAGCGTTATGCGGAAAAGGAAGACGAGAATCCCTACCGTGCCAGCACCTCACTTGACGATTTTGGCCGTGACGGAACGATCGAAGGCTCGGACGTGACGATCGAAGAAGACGACGTGCCGCTCATTGCAGGAGAAGAATCCAAGGAAGAAGAAAAGGTCGCCGACAAGGAAGTGGAAAAGAAAACCGAACCGAAGGAAGATCAAAAGACAGAACCAAAAATTGAGGCTGCGGTGGAAGAAAAGGCAGAAGGCGAAAGCCTTCCCCCCTACGCCGTCGACCAGCGTATCGGCTTGATAACTCTTGGCGTCTCGAACCTTGACCGTTCGCGCGCTTTTTACGAATCCCTGGGTTGGAAGGCTGTCATCAACGAAAAATACGACGGCATAGTCTTTTTCCAACTGAACGGCCAGATCCTCGCCCTCTATCCCCTGAAGGATCTTCTCGAAGATCAGAACCGCTCCGGCGGCGTCGCCGCGCCGGGCGGCATTACCCTCGCCATAAATGTACGCGAAAAGGACCAGGTGGACAAAACCTACCTGACCTTCCTCAAGGCGGGAGCCACCTCCCTCAAAGCGCCTGCCGAAACGTCTTGGGGCGCAATAACCAGCTATGTCGCCGATCCCGACGGCCACCCCTGGGAAATCACCTGGGCGCCGCAAATGGCAATTGACGAAGACGGCGAATTGTGGATTAAATAGTAACGCCGAAAAGTATGAAAAAAAAGTCCCCCGCTGGACGGGGGACTTTTATTTTTTACATATTCCCAAAGATGTTACCGTCTCAAATAATCTTTAAGCGCCTCGATCTCCGCGTCGACCTCGGCGTCAGAAGTGACGAGCTCACGAATCTCCGAACGCAGGATCTTCTGGAAAATATTCCTGCCGCGATGGAGGAAGTTGGTAACTTCGATTTCCGTCGCTCCGATTTCCTCGCCAATTTCTCGATAACTCGGCGGCGACTGGTCGGCCGATGTTTCAAGGTAGCGCCTGAAGGCGAGATAATACTGCTGACGTCTGCCTTCGCCGCATTCGTCCCGCATGCGTTCCAAGGTTGTTTCCAGCAAGGACAAGGCCCAGCGTCGATTGAAATCGTCCTCGGCCGTTTCGCCGGTGGCGAGTTCCGGAAGGGCGACTTCCTCGCCATTGTTGTCCGTGGTGATGAAGTTGAGGGAGATGGCAGCTTCCTTCCTCGCCTTGCGTGCGAGTTGTTTCGAGAGGAAGCGGTTGGCCGTCACCAGGACAAAGGTGCGGAACCTGCCGCGTTCGCGATCGGCGACTGCCATAAAGTCCTTTTCCAGGAAGGTGGCGAAATACTCCTGGGTCATATCGATGGCGTCCTCATGGTTCAGGCCGCGCCTGCGAATATAATAATATACCGGCTTCCAATAGTTGCGGCAGAGGAACGACAGGCATTTTTTCCTGTCGAGGTCGTCCTCGTCCGCATTTTGCGCACCGATGATCATCGACCAAGCGGTGGTGCGAAAATGACTAAAGCCGGAATCCACATCCGATGCGTTCAATATTCACCTCTTTATCATGAGAACTAGCACATTAAAAATGGATGGTCCCCTGTTTCGTTTCACGGCACAACTGGGATATGCCGAATAGCGCCGAGGGAGGTTCAACCATTATTTAAGGCACAATAATGAATGGGAAAAATTTCTCCCAAAGAGTATATCGACCAAAGTAGCGAAAAAGTTCAGTCAAAGGCATGGCGAGAGGATCCCTCTCTCCAACTATTACGTATCCACCAGGTCGGTCAGCAACGGCACCGTAGGCGGCGGGTTCGGGGCCGGCGGCGGCATGGGAACAGGGCCAGGAGGCGCACCGACCTGGTCAGGCAGGAGCTTGGACGCTTCATTCACCTTGTTGAGTCGGTCGTAGAGGATTTTCGCCATGTTGTATTCCATATAGACATGGACATTGGAATCGACGGCTTTTTTCAGGAAAGCAAGCGCATTGACCGTTTCGCCCTTCGCCCAAGCGCGCGCCCCAAGATAAAAGGCCGTCTCGCACAACGCTTCAGGCGTCACCGCCAGATTGATTGCCTGCTCTTCTCCATACGGGTTTTCGTCAAGATAGATACTCGCAGTCATCGCCAGCCACGGCTTGTCGGGCCGAACGTCGATTTGCTTGCCAAACTCCGCCGGGTCCGGCGTCTGGCCCATGCGGGTCAGGGCGACCCAGCGCATGAGGGCGGGGTATACCTTCCCGGAAGCGCGCAGTTCTAAGGACGCGTCAAAATCCTCCACTGCTTCAGCATACTTGCCGCGCAAGAGGCGAATGGCCCCGCGCCGATGGATTCGTACACCCCGGTCGCTGCGCAAGGGCGATTTTTCGACAGCCTTGTCAAAGGCGATTTCCGCGACATCGAGGCGGTTCATGTACAGGTTAAGCATGCCGAGGCGGTAATCAAGATTACGATTGTCGGGCTGAATGTCCCGTATTTTCATATAATCGGTTTCGGCCAGGTCGTATTTTTTCTGCGACTCGTAAATAGCCGCCCGGTCCATCAACGCTGCGACATAGTTCGGATCGATCTTCAACGCGGCTTCAATATCCCTCAAACCGTCTTCCGGCCTGTCTTTGTGCTTGAACAGGGCGTACCCTCTGTGCTGAAGAGCCCACTTGAATTCCGGGTTGACCTGTAGCGCCTGGCTGTAGTCGGCAATCGCGGCGTCCAGATGTTCGCCGGCCTTTTCCAGGTCTGTGGGATACAGCCGCAGAAACAGGTCCTGATGCAATATGCCGCGATTGAGGTACGCCGACGGCTTGTCCGGCTGGAAGAGGCAATATTGCGAATAGGCGTCGATCGCCTTTTCGGGATCGTAAAACTTGCCGCCGCGCCGCCCATAAATAGAACCGCGTATCTGCCAGATTTCATACAATCCGGGGTTGCGCCACGAATCGCCTCCGGCGGCTGCGCCGGAACCGCTTCGGGCGGCGCGGTCATCTTCCTCGATCTTGGCAATGCGTTCGAGCGCTTCCTCCTCGCGGCCGGTATGGGTGGCTATGTATGCGGCTCCGAGCTCGGAGAACTCGTTCCCCGGATCGATAGCGTTCATGGCGGCGAATTCGGACATCGCCATGTCGGGATCGCGGCGAATGTCGAAATAAATGCGCCCAAGATAATAATGGGCCATGATATAAGATTCGTCGCGGGAATAAGCCTGTTTGTAGTCGGCGATAGCCTTGCCGATCTCTCGCGCCTGTTCGTATGCGCGGGCGCGGGCATAGTAGGCCTCCGCCGCGTCAGGGCTGTCCTTGCCGCCCGACTCGAGGATGGTGACTGCCTGGGTAAACATGTCTATCGCCGGCTGGAGCAGTTGCAACTTGCGGACATTGTCCCGTTCCTTTTCCACCGCGTTTTTCGACTTGTCCATTATTTCCGCGCCTTTTTCCAGCGGCACGCGGGCGGCGGCGCGGCGGCGCAGATTTTCGCGCCTGGATTCCTCCGCCATAAGAAGCTGGAGATTGGTGCGTTCGCGGTTGATGCGTTCCTCTTCGACGCGGAGTTCGGCAATTTCCGCCTGCTCTCCCAATTTTTTTGCCCGAAGTGACATTGCGGCGGTGAGAACGATTGCCGTTACCATCACCGCTCCGGCAAGAACGGTGGCGCGGTGGCGGCGGGCAAATTTCAGGGAGCGGCCCCAGAGGCCTTCGCGGTAGGCGGAAACAGGCAGGATATCAAGAAAACGCTCCAGGTCGTCGGCGAGTTCCTTGACCGTCTGGTAACGATCTTCCGGATTGTCCTGGATAGCCTTCATGACGATGGCTTCGAGGTCGCGGGGCAGGCTCGGATCGCGCTCGCGCGGCGGGACCACCGGGAACTCGTCTATGCGTTTCCTGAATTCCTTGAAGGTGATTTTTCCGACGTCGCGGGGAAGCTGGTTGACGAGGATACGGTAGAGCATGACGCCAAGGGAATAGACATCGCAACGAGCATCGGGTTTTCCCGGTTTGAAGCGTTCAGGGGCGATATACAGGGGTGTTCCAGCGACAACCTTCGGGTTGTCGTCGCGGCGGATGGCGAAGCCCCAGTCGAGGACATATACTTCGCCGAAAGGTCCGAGCTTGACGTTTTGCGGTTTCAGGTCCAGATGGCAGACTCCGCGCGAATGGGCGAATTCCATGGCGTGGCAGACCTGGAGAAAGATATTCAATAAACGCCGGCGGGAAAGTTCACCCCGGTCGCGGTTCGAGCGGCCTGCCCCACCCTCGGCATGGGCTTTTTTCAGCAGGTCGTCGAGGGTGACGCCTTCGACCTTTTTCATGACGAAAAACGGGCTGCCCGTTTCATCGCGGCAGAGGTCGTAGGTCGGCAGGATATTGGGGTGTTCGAGCATGCCGCCGAGGCGGGCCTCGTTTTCGAGCTGTTTTTCCCTGTCGGCGGTCAGGGGCGATTTCAATATCTTGATAGCGACGTCGCGGTCAAGGACGGTATCACGGAACCTAAGCACCTTGCCCTGGCCACCTTCGCCGATGACGTCTATGTATTCGTAGCGTTCGCCATAATCCTTGACTGAAGGGTTGTCCGTCTCGCCCGGACTGCCGAGAAGGCCGGCAAGGAAGTCGCCGTCAGCCTTGCGGAGGGTTTTGTCGAGTCCGGAGCCGAGGTCCGCTTCCATTTTATCGGACGTGGGCGGGCTGATTATTTCCGAGATCGACGCCGAGGCGTGGCGTCGTTTGGCAGTACCCTTGTCTGCAATCGCAGAGCCGGCGTCCCGTAGTGAGTCGGGAAGTGCGGCGAGTATGCTTTCGACCTTGTTGACGCTTTTATCGTTTTTGTCCATACGACCCTATTTCATGTGCTTCATGCTGCGTTATTAATACTATCGGCCGCCGAGCTGCCTTGCACGTAATTATATCGGAAACAGCAACCAGAAAACAATGCCCGTTCCATGCCGATGGTGCATGAACGACACGGCATTAATGCACATGCTTGTAAAACGCATATTAATGTATATAACTGAAACCTTGAAAAAATGAAAAAGGAGATCGTACTGCCGTTGAAAACGCACGGCTATTCCCCCTATCCCCCTGAAAATGGTGATACTCCATGACCGAGCCTGAACAGAACTCACAGCCAGCCCCCGACATGCCGCCAGATCTCGCGGAACTGGGGGAAATCATCCGCGCCTATTCGGCAGCGGCAGCGGAACTCCAGCAGTCCCACCAACTGCTGCAAAAACAGGTGCAGGAACTTTCCGGCGAACTGCGCAAAAAAAACGACGAACTGTCCCTGACCGTCGACCAAGTTTCATCCCTTAAAAACTACCTGGCAAGCATCATCAACTCCTCCGCCGACGGTATAATCGCCATCAACATGGAACGCAGAATCATGGCCTGGAACCCGGCGGCAAGCATGCTGACGGAAATCGACCCCGACATCCCGCAAAATCCCGACGGCATGTTCATCCTTAACGCTATGCCCGGCCCCTGTCGCGAAATGGGGTTGATGCTGATGGAATCGCTGCAGGAAAACAGGAAAATTTCCGGCGTCGAAATGCGCCTTACCGACCGTCTCGGCAATACGCGCGTCCTATCGGTGTCCGCCAGCCCGGTCATGAACCTTGAAGACAGGGCGGAAACAAAAAGCCACATCGGCGCAGTGCAGATTTTTTCAGAACTGACCGCCATCCGCGAACTTGAAGACCGGGCAAATCGCCAGGACCGCCTCGCCGCCCTTGGCGAAATGGCTGCCGGCGTCGCCCACGAAATCAGAAACCCCCTTGGCGGCATCGAGTTGTACGCATCCAGCCTGGGTCGTAAATTCGCGGAGGACAGTTCCGAACGGGCGACCTGCCAGAAAATAATCGCTGCAGCCGCCAGCCTCAACCGCATAGTCACCGACATGCTGACCTTTACCCGCGGTCGCTCCGCGCAACCAAGGCCAACGCCGGTACGACAGGTGGTCCGCCCCGCCCTTGATCTGGCGGCGGGGGAACTTGCAACCCGTGAAATTGAAACAACAGTGGAGATTGATAACGAAGAACGGCGCTATCCCCTTGACCCTGAACAACTTTCGCAGGCTGCATTGAATGTCATCCTGAACGCCGCCCAGGCGATAGGCAAAAACGGCACGATCCGGATCAGTGCCAAATGCGAACAAATCTCTCCGGACAATTCGGATCTGGTCATCTCCTTCGCCGACGACGGCCCCGGCATACCGGACGAGGCGAAGGCCAAGATATTCGATCCATTTTTCACGTTGAGAAAGGACGGCACCGGTCTCGGTCTCGCCATCGTCAACAAGATTGTCGGAGACCACAGCGGCATCATTGACGTCAAGGACAACAAACCGCGCGGGACAATAGTGAGCTTCCGCATCCCTGTCGGCAAATGACTTGTCGGCAAAGCCGGTTTTGATAGAATAAAGTAAGTATATACTGCTCATTCACGATGACCGATACTTAACCATAACAGGGAAAAAAATGGCCAAACAGAAAATCGTCATAGTCGATGACGACGACTTTATGAGAGACAGCCTCCTGGAGGCGCTGGACAACCCGAAATTCGAACTGCGCGGCTTCGCCCGTGCCCAGGATGCGCTTATAGAAATCGCTGACGGCTCGGCGTCGCTCCTGCTGACCGACATGCGCATGCCGGAAATGAGCGGCCTTGAGCTCCTGAAGGAAGCCAAACGCCTCGACCCCGACCTGCCGGTGGTGATGATGACCGCGTTCGCGACGATCGAAACGGCAGTCGAGGCGATGAAGGACGGCGCATTCGATTATGTGATGAAGCCGTTCAAGGCGGAGGAAATCGAACTTACCGTCGGCCGCGCCCTTGAGCACCGGCGTCTCCTCACCGAAAACGAATTCCTCAAAAGCGAACTCAACAAAAAATTCCGCCTCGCCGACTTTGTCGGCAAAAGCCCGGCAATGAAAAAGGTGTTTGACGAAATACGCCAGGCAGCCCCCAGCTCCGCCACCGTCTTTATCCGCGGCGAATCCGGGACCGGCAAAGAACTGGTCGCACGCTCCATCCATGCCCAAAGCCCGCGTCGCGACAAACCCCTCGTCAAGGTGAATTGCGCCGCGCTTTCAGCCGGCGTCCTCGAGTCGGAACTTTTCGGCCATGAAAAAGGCGCATTTACCGGCGCGGACAAGCGGCGCATCGGCAGGTTCGAAATGGCCGACGGCGGGACGCTGTTCCTGGATGAGGTGTCGGAAATGGACCTGGGCCTCCAGGGAAAACTGCTCCGCGTCCTGCAGGAAAAGGAGTTCGAGCGCGTGGGCTCGTCTGAAACGATTTCCGTCGACGTCCGCATCCTCGCCAGTTCCAACCGCGACCTGGAAAAAAGCATCGAGGAAGGCAGTTTTCGCCAGGACCTTTACTACCGCCTGAACGTCATCTCCGTCGAACTCCCTCCCCTGCGGGAGCGCAAAGCCGACATCCCGGACCTTGCGAAACATTTCCTCGACCGTTACCGCTCCGAGGAAGGGGCGAAAGTCAGGGAGATTTCGCCGGAAGCCATGGAAGTGCTGCAAAACTACGACTGGCCCGGCAATGTCCGCGAGCTTGCCAATATCATGGAGCGCCTCGTCGTGCTTGGCAGGAGCGAGACGATCAGCCGGGAACAGGCGGAAAACAGCCTTCCCAAGGGAGCGAACCGCATTCAGATCCCTTCCGCGGCTTCCGCAAGCGGGACGGAAGACGCGAGTCCCCTTTCCTACCGCAACCAGACTCTCGACGATGTAGAGCGCGAATTCATCGAAATGACTCTCAAGCATTTCGCCGGCGCCAGGGCGAAGTCGGCGGAAGCCCTTGGCATCAGCGAACGTTCCCTGCGTGACCGCATCAAGCGCTGGCAGGAAGCGGGATTGTTTCCAGACATTTAACCAATTAATAGCGAGTCGTCGGTGGTAACTATTTTGAAGGTCGTCACATGACAGTGGAAACACAGTTCGAAACACCCGATACAACATTAGCTGGTCGCAACGGCGAAGAAATACCGATGCGAACCCTCTTCGTCGACGAGACGCCGGTGATGTTCACCCATCTGGTAGTCACGCTCGACCGGATGCAGGTATTCCTGAGGATCATACCCGGCGCGAATTTCAAACAGATCAGCGCCGACTACCTTTCCGATCTACTATCCTCCTTTCATGTCATATACGGCGTCGACCGAACGAATTTGGCGTTTTTCGCCGCGCTGCAAAGCTCCCCCACGCCGTTTGACGGGTATTTTCAGGTGGCGCGCGGGACGCCGCCCCACAAGGGCGAAGACGGCTATATCGAATTCCACGTCCAGCCCAGCGCCGCGGTCCCGCGTTACGACTTGAATGACAGCGGCGGAATTGATTTCAAACAATTGAACCTTATCGAAAACTGCTTTGCCGGTCAAAGGGTCGCATCCATCGTACCCCCCGGCCCCGGCAGACCCGGCTTTGACGTGTTCAATAACGTCATCCAGCCCGAACCCGGCGTTCCGGCCAAGATACGCCCCGGTCCCGGCGTGCTCATCAGTTCCACCGGCCGCGATTTCAATTCGGATATAGAAGGGCGTCTTATTTTCGAGGACGGCATCCTCTCCATTTCCCCGCTGCTGGAAATAATCCATGACATCGACTACAGCGTCGGCAATGTTGATTTCATCGGCAAGGTCGTCATCAACGGCACGGTCCTGGATGGCTTCAGCGTCATGGGAAAAAAAGGCGTCGAGATCAAGGGCGACCTCAATGCCGCCACCATCACCTCGGACGGCGACGTTTCAGTCATGGGCGGCGTCAACGGCAAAAACAACGCCTATGTCAGCTGCGCCGCCTTTTCCGCGCGCTACATCGACAACGCCACGATAGAAGCGAAAGGCGACGTCTCCTCCGACAAGGAAATACTCCATTCCTCCGTAAAAAGCCTGGGAAAGGTGTCCATCCCGAGGGGAGCCATCGTCGGCGGCGAGGTTTGGGCTTTCGAAGGGATTGAAGCGGGTACGGCCGGCACGGAACTCGGCGTTGCCACTGCGCTTGTATCGGGCCTGAGCTGGACGGACGAAAACGTCCTTTCCGAAGTAAGGGCGAAAATCGCCGAAAACAGCGAACGCGTCCAGGCGGCGAAACTGCTTCTCGACCAGATCCTGAACACGCCGGACATGTCCTCAAACCTGACCCTCGACCAAAAATCGATGATTTCGGACCTTATCGCCGAACTGCGTACCCTCAGGGACAACATGGCGCAACTGGTAGAAGAAAAGAATCGCATCGTCAACCGCAAGCACACCGGCAGGGTTTGCCAGATCAATGTCAGCCAAAACCTATACATGGGCGTAAAAGTGCGATTCACCAGGTACCAGGGCGAAATCAAAGATGCCCTGAAAGGCCCTCTTTCCATAATCCAGGATGAAGAGAGAAAGACATTCCGAACCGTCGGTTCCTTCCAGCTGAAGCCAGAGGAACCAGAACGTTCCGAATTCGACAACTTGTGAAAAATGATAAAAGGCACGAGCGATTTCCATGGCTAAAAGTAAACCTGAATCCTCCAAAGCACCTTCCCTCGAGGCGGCATTGGAGCAGATAGAGAAACAATTCGGCGCAGGCGCGGTGATGCGGCTCGGCAATGCCGGCGCGCAAGGCATTCCAGCTATTCCCACCGGCTCGATCGGCCTCGATTTGGCGATCGGGGCGGGCGGCTATCCCAAGGGCAGGATCATCGAAATCTATGGTCCCGAATCCTCCGGCAAGACCACCCTCGCGCTCCATGCCATAGCCAGCGCCCAGGCGCACGGCGGTACGGCGGCCATCATCGACGCGGAACACGCACTCGATCCCGGTTATGCGAAAAGGCTCGGCGTCGACCTGGACTCCCTCCTTGTTTCCCAGCCGGACTCGGGAGAGCAGGCCCTGGAGATCTGCGAACTCCTGGTAAAATCCAATTCCGTCGACATCGTCGTCGTCGACTCGGTGGCCGCGCTGACGCCCCGCGCGGAACTGGAAGGCTCCATGGGCGACAGCCATGTCGGCCTTCAGGCCCGGTTGATGAGCCAGGCGCTCAGGAAGCTTACAGCCGCCGTCAACAGGTCTTCGACCATCATTATCTTCATAAACCAGATACGTATGCAAATAGGCGTCAGCTTCGGCAACCCGGAAACAACCCCCGGCGGCAGGGCGCTGCGCTTCTATGCCTCGTTACGCCTCGATATCCGCCGCATAGAGACGCTCAAGGATGCGGACGGCGCGCGCGGCAACAAGGTCAGGGTCAAGGTGGTCAAAAACAAGGTCGCCCCTCCCTTCCGCCAGGCGGAGTTCGACATTATTTTCAATCGCGGCATTGCCAGGGAAGGTGAACTCATCGACCTTGGCGTCAAATACAACCATGTCGTCAAGTCGGGAGCATGGATGTCTTACGGCGACCTGCGCCTGGGACAAGGACGCGAAAAAGCCATGGAGTACCTGGCCGGCGACAAGGAAGTCGCAGCGAAACTTGAAGAAGCGATATTTGACAGCAGCACCACGGCGGATAATTGACAAACCAATAATGGATAATGAAGGAATATCCTTTTATGCATCGTTCTCTACTCTTATGCTCGTTCGTATGCCTTTTGTTTTTATCCACAGCTCGTGCAGGGACAACCCCGGAATATTCGATCGGCGATTTCCGCCAGGTGATCGCCAAGGCGAAGGAAGCGGTGTTTCCCGCCGTCGTCTTCCTGATGCCGATTGCGGAGCGCTTCGACGGCGGAAAACGCGAGCGTACCCAGGTCGCCGGTTCCGGCGTCATCATCTCCCCCGAAGGCGAGGTCGTCACCAACTGGCATGTCGTCGACAAGGCGGTGGAAATCCGCTGCCTCCTGTCGGACGGGACATCGGTCCGTGCCGCCATCGTCGGCTCGGACAAGGATACCGATCTCGCACTCCTGCGGCTCGACAACCCGAACGGCCGTTCCTATCCCTACGCCACTGTCGGCGACAGCGCCCGACTGGTGGAAGGTGAATTCGTCATCGCCATGGGCGCGCCATGGGGGCTTTCCCGGTCCGTGTCCATGGGCATACTCTCCTGCGTCAATCGCTTCCTGTCCGATCAGGGCGGTGGCTACAATCTCTGGCTCCAGACTGACGCCTCGATCAACCCCGGCAATTCCGGCGGGCCTCTGGTGGACACCGACGGCAATGTCATCGGCATCAACTCTCTTGCCACCATGATCGGCGGCAACCTTGCTTTCGCCGTTCCCTCCGACATGGTGAAACGAATCGTCCCTAGCCTGCGGGCCGACGGGCGGGTCATCCGCGCCTGGACGGGCATCCACCTTCAGCCCCTGCGGGATTTCGAGAAAAACATTTTCTACGACGGGGACGAAGGCGTCCTCATCGCAGGCGTAGATCCGGGATCGCCGGCGTATGAAGCAGGCGTCGGCGCGGGCGATTTTCTCCTCGGCGTTAATGGGCGGGAAATAAAAGGCATAAACCACGAGGACATTCCGCCAATCAACCAGCTTCTAGCCGATCTCAAGATCGATTCGCCGTCCGAATTCGTCTTCCGGCCCGCCGGGGGAAATGCCACGCAGGTCGTGTCCATCACGCCCGCCGAAAAAGGCAAGGTCGAAGGCGTGGACTACGACTGCCGCCGCTGGAACATGACCATAAAAACCATCAACGAATTTTCCACTCCCATGCTGCATTTCTTCCGCAAGGGCGGCGTCTATATACAGGCGGTCAAGGCCCCCGGCAACGCTTTCGCCGCCGGTCTCGAATCCGGCGACATCATCCTCGAACTGGACGGCGTCCCGGTCACGGATCTCGAAAGTTGCAGCAGAATTTACGAACAGATCATTGCCGATACCTACCGGGAAAAAAAGGTTGTCTTCACGGTACTGCGCGCCGGACTGAAACACTATCTGGTGCTGGATTATTCGGCGCGTTACGGACGGGACTGACATCTATGCCTTCACAACAATCCTCGCGCATTCCGCTCGTCAACCTGCATCAGCACGAGGACGAGCCGGAGATACCCGTTGCTTCCGCCCTCCCCGCGTCAACAGACGAGGATGTGGACGGTGTCCAGGAATCACAGGGCCAGGTGGGCACTTTGCGGCGAGAGGGAGACAAACTTATTTACGAGGTCAATGGACGGGAGCCGATGCCGGCGCGGGTGGCCTGGACCCTCCCGCTGTCGGAACGGCCGGGCCCTGTATCCATACTGGTCGCGGGGAAAAAGAAGGAACTAGCCTATTTGGACAGCCTTGACCGCCTTGACCCCGAATCGCGGAAAATCGCCAAGGAGGAGCTGGACATCGCAGTCATTCTGCCGCGCATCACGGAAATACATCTGGTATGGCCCCGGTTCGGGAATTACTATTGGGATACCGAGACGACGAAGGGCCACAGGAAATTTCTCCTGGTCTCACCGGAGAATAACAGCCAATACATCGGCGCTGATGCGGTCATCGTCAAGGATGTTTCCGGCAACTGCTATGAGATCAATCCCATCTCCGGACTGGATAAAAAGTCATTGAAAGAATTGGACAAGGTTTTGTAATCACCCCATTTTTTTCGCGACACTTCCGGAACCATCGCCCCTTCTCGCCAACAGGCGGCTCACCAGGGCGACGATAAAGGTCACTGCCAGAAGTATGGCCGAGAGGGCGTTGATCTTGGTTGGGGAACCATGCTTGATCGAACTGTAGATATAGATCGGCAACGTTTTCGAACCCGCGCCGGAGACGAAGAACGTAACGACAAAATCGTCGAGGGACAAGGTGAACGCAAGCAGCCCCCCTGCAAGAATTCCCGGCGCGATCAGTGGAAGCAGGACTTTCTGCATGGCTTTCCAGCTCGGCGCTCCGAGGTCCCTCGCGGCGTCAATAAGGGTAAAATCGAAATCCTGCAGCCTGCCAAGCACCGTCATCGCCACATAGCTCATGGAAAAGGTAACGTGCCCGATGAAGATCGTGGTCATACCGAGATTCCAGTTGATCGCGACGAAGAAAAGAAGCAGGCTGATGCCCATCAGGATTTCCGGCGCGACCAGTGGAGAATACATAAGGATGTTGTGGAAAAATTGCAATTTCGATTTGTAGCGATGTAAGGCGAACGCCGCCGCCGTGCCGATGACCATGCAAGTCAATGTTGAGAAAAAGGCGATAATCAGCGTGTTTTCCAGACACACCCAAATCTCAGAGTCGCGGAAAAGCTGTTCATAGTATTTCCAAGTAAAGCCGCGCCATGCACCGCCGAAACGGCTGTTGTTGAACGAACCCACCACCATCACCACCAAAGGCAGATAGAAAAACAGCAGGCACGCGCACAGGGTAAGGAACGGTACGACGCTTCTTTTCATCGGCTTTTCCCTCCGGTGAGATCTGGACTGGGCGATATGGATTCGCCGCGCCGCCTATAGGCGAGGAAAAAGACCACCAGAAGCAATATCACCGTCAGCGTCAGGATAGCGGACAAGGCGCTGGCCCTGGGCAGATTGCGTTCTGTATAGACGTATTGGGCGATTTTATTGCCGATCATTTCGCTGGAAGTGCCGCCGACAAGATCGGGGATGACATAAGAACCGAGGCTTGGCACCAGGACCATGATGCCGGCAATGGACAGTCCGCGACTGATGCCGGGCAGAAAAACCTTCATAAAAGCGGTAAACGAACTGGCGCCCAGGTCCCTTGCCGCTTCCAGCAGGTTGAAATCAAACTTTTCCGCCGACGCATAGACGGGCAGAATGGCAAAGGGAAGATAGGTATACACCAGCACCAGAAGTATCGCTCCCGAAGTATATAATAGGGGTTGATCCTGGTCCAGGACGCCAATATAGACAAGGCTTTTCCGGAGTGGGCCGTTTGTGTGGAGAAGGGACTTCCAGGCGAAGACGCGGATAAGGAAATTGGTCCAGAACGGCACCACCACAAGAAGCATGATCCACTGCCGCCAGCGCCGGTTGATCCGCGCCAGATAGTAGCCCACCGGCACAGCCACGACAAGGCAGATGAAGGTGGCGACAGCCGACAGCCAGATGGTGCGCCAAATGATGGCGGGGTAGTTCGGGCTGAACATGCGGCGGAGCGTGTCCATGGTCCAGCCGTCGCCAATGCCACCATACGGGTCGGCGGGACGGAAGGCGATGGCGAAAACGGTTATTGTCGGGACCAGGAAGAAAACGATCAGCCAGCCGAGGGACGGCAGGGTGCTGACAAATTCCCCCAACCTCCCGCCTCCCCGGGTAGGCAGGGTTTTCGGCTGCTTCATGCCGGTTCCTCCGCCGCCGGTTCATCGGACTCCGTCAAGTCGACTGGAACCTCCTCCACTTCCTCATCGATATCGGGGAGGGACAAAAGCGCTTCGTCCGCTTCGGAGTAGCGCTCGAGCATGTAGCCGTCGTCGGAGTACCACTCGAGCCAGACTTCGTCGTTCCATTTGATCGGCTTCTCGTCAAGGAGGAAGCGGCGGTGCAAGCGGTTGACGGCCAGACGGTATTCGCCGACGCGCACCCAGTATTTTGTGGCCGAGCCAAGGTAGATGACTTCCTCAACTATACCTTTGACGATGTTTCGAGCAGGGTCGGGCTGCGGTTCGTCCGTGAGGATCAGCAATTTTTCCGGCCGCAGGCTGAGGTGGACAGGATAGCCGACCCGCATTTGCTTGTCGTTAAAGACCCGTACATCGCCAAGGCCATCAATGTGGACGAGGGAATACTCGCCGTCTATCCTCTTGACCACACCGTCGAAGAAGTTGGTGTCGCCGATGAAGGCGGCGACAAAGGAGGAGCGCGGCGCTTCATAAATTTCCGCAGGGGAGCCGATCTGTTCAACCTTCCCCTTGTTCATGACGGCGATGGTGTCAGAGATGGACATTGCCTCTTCCTGATCGTGGGTGACGTAGAGGAAGGTAATGCCGACCTCGTCATGCAGGCTGTCGAGTTGGACCAGCATGCGCTGGCGGAGTTTTAAGTCGAGTGCAGCCAAGGGCTCGTCCAGGAGCAGCACCTGCGGGCGGTTGACGAGCGCCCTCGCAATGGCGATACGCTGTTTTTGCCCGCCCGACAGTTCGCCGACGCGTTTTCCCGCGTGCTCGGTCATGTCGGTGAGGTCAAGCATGCGCTCGACTTCGCTGGCTACTTCCTTGTGCGGGCGTTTGGCGATCCTGAGGCCGAAGGCGATATTGTCGAATACGTTCAGGTGCGGGAACAGGGCATAATTCTGAAATACGGTGTTCACCTTGCGCTTTTCGGGTGGAAGATCAGTGATATCCACGCCGTTCAAAATCACGCGCCCCGATTGGGGCCGCTGAAAGCCGGCGCAGATTCGCAACAATGTCGTCTTGCCGCAGCCGGAGGGTCCGAGGAGCGAAAACACCTCGCCCTGCTTGACGGAAAGGGTCACGCCGTCAACGGCGCGGACAGAACCGAAATGCTGGTGTATGTCCTGAAATTCCAGAAAACTGCTCATTCTCATCATGCTCCACGGAAGCAAAAAAACCGGAAAGAGCCACCTGTTCTTTCCGGCCAAAAAAATACTGTAAACAAGTCGAACCCGACAGGCAAGAAAATTTCACTTTTCCCACCCGAATAATGCCGGAAACATCTGTGAAATATACGGAACGCGCACAACCAATGCCAAAACAACAAGGAAAAAAAGAAGATACGGCACCACCGCACCAAATGACCGCGAGACGGGTACCTCCGCGATAGCGCTGGCTTTTTCCAGGTTCTTGCACTCGGGCGGTGTGGACAGGCTGATTGCCAGGCAGATAGTCATAACCACACCGAGGTGAACCGGCGTCAGGGGGGTGAAGATGGTCAGCGGAATAAACAACGGCGCAAGGATGACGACAAGGCTGGCGACATCGAAGAAGAAGCCGCCCAGCAAGGTCAGGACGCAAACCACGACGAGCAGCGCGGTGACATTTCCCGCACCGCCGACGCAATCATTCAAAAAGAGGCAAAAGCGTTCCGGTGCATCGTGAAGTGCGGGGATATTGTAAAACATGCTGGCGGCGGCCGCCACGGCGAGGGCGGCGGACGCGGTGACGGCGGAACGCCTCACCGCCTGCCACAGGCGGGGAAGCGAGAGGGTCCTGTACGCAAACCGCCCGATCAAGGCTGCGTAAACGGCAGAAAAGGCGGCGGCTTCCGGCGCGATCAGAAAGCCGGTGAACAGCGCGGCCAAGACAAGAAGCGGAAGCGATATCGCCCATTTGGCTTCATAGACTTGCGCCCAGGTCAGGCAGTTGCCGTTCGCTCCACCCGCATTTTTTCCTGTCGGCGCTCCGCGCCGGTAAAGACAAAGAATGGTTGCCAGGCCCATTATGAGGCCGGGGATAAAGCTGGCGGTGAAGAGATGGTTCGTATGGATGCCGGCCATGGCGGCAAACAGGGTCAAGGGCATGCTGGCGGGTATCACCAACGCGAGCCCGGCGGTGGCGGAGGCGAGGCTTGCCGCGTCTTCCCGCCGCCACCCCGTCCTGAGCACCGCGGGGATAAAGGCAAGGCCGACCACCGTTGCGGCAGCCGGGCCGACGCCGGACAGACAGGCGAAAAATATGGCCGCCACGGCCATGCCGAGGGCGGGCCGTGATGGGCCGGCCAACAGCCCGGCGATTGCGACCAGCCGCCGCGCCACTCCGGAAGCCACGGCCATTTCTCCCGCAAGCACAAAGAGGGGTATGGATATCAATGAAGGCGAATTAAGGAAACCGGCAAGGCTATATGTAAACAGCGAGCTCTCTTCCCATACGTTCTGTTGGAAAATCATCGACACGACCGTCACCATTCCCAGGGACGCCATCACCGGCACGGTCAATGCCGCCAGAATCACAAAAAGAAGAAACGCGGTGAGTGCCGTCACGCCCGCCCCTCCCTTTTTTTCCGACGCAGCCTCCACAGCCGCTCCGCCAATCGGAAGATGGTCAATGCGAACCCAACGGGCGCGGACAAATAAACCAGCGGTTTAAGGCTGTAGAGAACGCCTTCCCGCAAGGACTGCAGGAAAAGAAGGCAACTGGCGACAAATGCGAGGAGAGCAAAAACAAGAAAGAGGATGCTTGCCATGAGGGAAAGGTATCCCTTGGCGCGCGGCGGCAATTTCCGTTCGAGAAAGACGGCCTTCAGATGAAGGGATTCGGCGGCGGCGCAGGGAATGCCGATAAAGACAAGCCAGGCCAGGCAGGTCGCGGCCGCACGGAGCGCCCAGGGGTCCGCGTCTGGGGCGAGGTGGCGCATCCCGGCGGCGACGAGCATAAGGATTGCCAAAATCGCCAGCAAAACCGAAACGACGAGCGCCTCGAAATGATGATCAAGGAATTTGAAAAACTTCATGAAGCCCCCCCCCAATCGCCCTCGGCGTATTTAAATTCTACACTCTCCCTGGATCAAGCGCTAAAAAAAATCGCCATCCCGCACAGGCAGGATGACGATTGAAAAACAAAACCGCGTCCGAATAGAAATTACGCTTCCACGGCGGTCATGCGCTTACTGGTCACTCCCCTTTCCTCGCGTCCGGATTCGAACAGGGAGTAGACGACCGGAATGATCAGGAGCGTGATAAAGGTCGAACTCATCAACCCACCGACGACGGCCCGCGCCATCGGCGCCTGGGCTTCGCCGCCGTCGCCCCAGCCCATCGCCAGTGGGACAAGGCCGAGGGCGGTAGTCAGGGCGGTCATCAGAATCGGCCGTAGCCGCCTGCGGCCGGCCTCCTCCAGAGCTCCACGGACCGAGTAGCCGTCCCGGCGGCGCAGGAGGTTGGCATAATCGACGAGGATAATGGCATTGTTGACCACGATGCCGGCCAACATAACGCAGCCGAGCAATGATTGCATGTTGATGGTCGTGCCGGTGACGAATAAAAGGCCAAACACGCCGATGGCCGCCAGCGGCACCGAAAACATGACGACAAACGGGTCCCTGAGCGACTCAAACTGGCAAGCCATTACCATATAGACGAGGATCAGCGCCAGGACAAACCCCATACTGAGGTCTTCCATCATTTCCAGCTGATCCTCGTAGTCGGTGCCGTAATCCAGGGAAAAGCCGGACGGCATCGGGATGACCTGGAGCGCCTCCTTGATCTCGTCCATCGCCGAACCAAGGGCGCGGCCGGAAAGGGCGGCCTTCACGTTGTACATGCGCTGCTGGTTTTTCCGCTCGATAATGTTGGGGCCGCTGTCCGACTCCAGAGCGATGACGTTCCGCAGCGATACCTGAAGCCCGTTGAGATTCGGGATCGACATGGACAATATCTGGTCCAGGGTCATGTTTTCCGAATCACGGAGGCGAACGTTGATCGGGTATTCCTTACCCATCTCGCGGAATTGCGCAGCTTCCTTTCCCGCCATACAGATCTCGAGGAAGGTGGCGATGTCCTCCACCCACAGGCCAAGGTCGGCCGCTTTTTGCCTGTCGATATGTATGAGCGCCTCCGGCACGCCGCCCTCGCGGGTGATCCTGGCATCGACGACGCCTGAGATGGTGTCGAGTATACCTTTCACCTGCTTGGCAATTTCTCCGCCGATCTCCAGGTCGTAACCGCGAATCTCCACTGACACAGGCTCCGCGCCGCCGCCCGCGCCGCGTCCGAGGAAGCTGCTTCCTTCATTGATTCGCACCGTCATTCCAGGGAGGTTTTCGAATCGCTTCCTGAGGTCGCTGGCGACTTGTTCGGTCGAGCGCAGGCCTGCGCGCATGCGTTCCTCGCGGGTGCCGAGGCGGGCGTTGAGGGTCGCCTGGTGAGTGGCGACGCCTTGCCACCAGCTGCCGCCGATGGTGGAGATAAGGGCAGTGAGCTCGGGCACTTCCGCCATGACTACATTCTCGATGTAACGGATACGTTCACTCATGAGGTCGAGCCTGACGCCCGTGTCCATCTCGGCGTTGATGATAAAATAACCTTCGTCTGTTTTCGGCATCATTTCGGCGTCAATTTTTGTAACCAGCGCGATAGAACCGGCAAGCACCAGGGCGGTGATCGCCAGAGTCATCCAGCGCCTGTCTAGACACCAGTCGATCGCCAGTTTGTATTCATTCTCGATGCGCCGCAGCGCCGCTTCAGAGACGTTGAACATGCGCTGCATGGCGGCGCTTTGTTTAAGTCCGGACTGGAGGCGCATGATTTTCGCGGCCAACATCGGCACGATCATGATGGCTGCCACGAGAGAACAGATCAGGGAGAACGCCACGACGATGGCAAGCTGGCTGAACATCACCCCCGCCATTCCGCGCATAAAGCCCACAGGAAGGAATACGACAATTGTCGTAAGGGTACTGGCGATAATCGCACCTATCACCTCATTGGTACCTTTTTCCGCTGCTTCGTCAGGCGGCAATCCCTCCTCGTCGCGTATGCGGTAGATGTTTTCCAAAACAACGATGGAGTTGTCCACCAGCATGCCGACGCCTAGGGCGAGACCGCCGAGAGTCATCAGGTTTAGGGTCAGCCCCTCCCAAAACAGGAGCGCGAAGGTGGCGATGACAGACACGGGAATGGATACAGCGATAACCAGAGTGGACAAGACATTTCGCAGGAAGAGAAGAATGATGACGATCGCCAGCCCGCCACCGATGAGTGCGGAAGTCGAGACGTTCGAAATAGAGTTGTTGATGTAGTCCGCGCTGTTCATGATCTGTTTGATGTTCAGATGGGGAAATTCCTGCCTGACCCTGTCGAACTCGGCCATGACCTTGGCGGCCACTTCGACCGTATTGGAGCCGGACTGCTTGGTTATGGACATGCGGACGCCTTCGCGGCCGTCGATGCGGGCGATGCGGCGCACGCGGGCCGCACCGTCGTGGACGGTGGCGATGTCGCGGATGCGGATCGGGGCACCGTCCCGCATCGCGATGACGGTATCCGCGACTTCCTCCACCGATTCGAATTCGCCCGGGGCGCGCAGGGTTATTTCGTAGTTGCCGCTGTCGACATAACCTGCGGGGCGGTTGATGTTGGCGAGTTTGAGAACAGCCATAACCCGGTTCAGGGAAATGTCCAGGGCGCGCAGGCGATAGGGGTCGACGTCAACGGAGATTTCCCTGTCCCTGCCGCCGAAGATGTTCAGGGACGCCACGCCGGGAATGCTTTCGAGGCGGAACTTTATGTCGTCCTCGAGAAGTTTCTTCAGCTCCACCGGGTCCATTTCCGATGAGACGCCCATAAAAACGATGGGCATGGAGGCGAGATCGAACTTGAACAGAGTGGGCCGCTCGGCATCATCCGGGAGGCGGCCTATCACGCGGTCGAGACGGTCCCTGACGTCGGAACTGGCCGCGTCAAGGTCCGTGCTCCAGGAGAATTTCACCGTGACGTTCGAGTTGCCTTCCGACGAGGTGGAGGTGACCTCCTCCGCGCCGGGGACAGCCGCCATGGCTTCCTCGATCGGCCGGGTAACCAGTTCCTCGACAATTTCGGGGTTAGCGTTTTCGTATTCGGTCCTGATGCTGATTGTGGGAAACGTTATTTCAGGCATGAGGTCGATGGAAAGACGCGTCAGGGAGACAGCGCCGATGATAATGACCATCAATGTCACCATTGAGGTGAAAATCGGGCGCTTGATCGCAAATCGTGCAATGTTCATCCGTGGGTTTTCCTAAGAAGAATGCTTCCTTTTCGAGGTTTCCAGGTGCACGAAGTCCACTCTGGAGAGTCGCCAGGGAAGGGTTTTTATTTTTGCGGAACCCGCGATGTTTATGATTCCTCGGCAACGATAACCTTGCTGCCGTCCTTGAGTAGGTGCTGCCCCATGACCACGACCTCGCGGTCGAGAAGACTGCCGCCGTTCACCAGTTCGACCCAACCGTGATCGAGTATGCCTTCGATGACGGGCTGGAAAACGACTTCGTTCGTTTCGCGATCGACGACAAAGACGCCGCGGTCGCCGTCCTCACGGCGGACAACTGCTTCCAGCGGTGCGGCTGGCGTGCCGGTGCGATGGGCGAATTCTATTTCGGCTCGGATGAACATACCTGGCTTCAAGGCAAGATCATGGTTGTCCACTTCGATCTCGATTTCCGCCTCGCGGGCCAAATCCCCGAGCTCCTGTGGAATGCGGTTGACTTTCCCCTTGAACTGGCGGCCCGGAAAGGCGTCCGTTGTTATGGAGACGGGATAGCCAAGGGTGATCTTGGGGTAGTCTTTCTCATTGACCGCGACTATGGCCTTTACCGTGGTGATGTCGATGATGGCGAGAATAGGGTCGTTCGCTTTGGCCATGGAGCCGGCGTCGAGGTAGCGCTTTGCCACGATGCGTTCATCAGATCCGCCGGTCCAGGCCGCCATGATCCTGGTCTGTCCCAGTTTGACCATAGCTGTCCTCAGGGCGGATTCGGCCAGCGTCTGCTCGGCGACCGCCACCTCGTACTTGGCCTGTTGCGCCTGATGAGTCGACTTGTATTTGTCGAATTCCTGAACGGAAATGACTGTCTCATCGCGAAGCCGTTTGGCGCGCTCGAAATCCCGCTGGGTAATTTCCAGCTGGCTGTAGGCGTCGTTGACGTTTGCCTTGGCGACGGCGAGGCTGGCTTCCTTTTGCTCGACCGCGAGGACGTATTCCTCGTCGTCGAGAATGGCCAAGGTATCTCCAAGACGAATCGTATCGCCCGCGTCGTAGCGGATTTCCTTGATTATTTCGTTGATCTTCGGCGCGGCGTCGAAGCGTTCGTTGGCGCGAACCGAACCGGTGAAGATCGAGCGGTCGGCGAGGTCGGTTATTTTCACCTTCGCGGTTTCCACAGCAACTACCCGGTTTTCGCCGCGTCGGCGGCCTTCAAGTTTTTCCGTGGTGAAGAAGAGCCACGCAACATACCCGATGATTGCCAGCACGATGGCAAAAAGGATGATTTTCCGCATTTGCTGCGTTCCTTACGACAAAATATTACATTATAATGAAAGTAGTCAAATATGCGTAAAAACCGGCAACTGCCCTTGACTTGTTTTACGCCTGGATTTACCATTACACAAAAGTTGTTTGATAAAATAAGACATTGTCGGCAAAACCAAAAGCTCCATAGACTTTTCAGCCAATTGCAAATCCCTGCTCTACACCACTTTTCTGTAAAGCACGGGCAAAGGCGGAAATTAGTCCTGATCGGTAGGGTTTTGTCAGTCTAACTATATGTTTATGCTCGTGCTTTATCAACAAATTATGTCAGGACAAAATCATTTTCCTTATATAATTTTTACAAATAATTTCGACGAATTTATTACCCGGAATCGAACAAAAGCAGAACCGGTGCAATACCCCTTACTAAAGTAGTTGTGAAGACAAGGCGAATATGTCAGAAAAAATCGAAATTTTTATAAAAAACCATGAAAAAATTCAGGACATACGCTTCCTCATCCTTGACGTGGATGGCGTAATGACTGACGGATCAATAGGTTATACCGCAAACGGCGACGAACTGAAGGTCTTTAACGTCAAGGACGGAGCCGGGGTCAAATACTGGTTCCGGGCTGGCCACCATACCGGCATCATCACCGGCCGCACTTCGAAGACGGTTTTGAGGCGTGGCGAGGAACTTGGCATCAGCCTTATCGCCATGGATGCGAAAAACAAGCTTCCCGCGGCGGAAAAGATGCTTGCCGACGCCGGCGTCAATTTTTCCGAAGCTGCGGTAATAGGGGACGACCTGCCGGATATTCCCCTCATTCGCCGGGCCGGCCTCGGAATAGCGGTCAATGACGCGGTGCAAGAAGTGAAGGACGCCGCCGACTGCGTCACAAATACAAATGGTGGACGCGGTGCCGTCCGCGAAGTTATTGAACAGATTCTCAAAGCCCAAAATCGCTGGGCAGCCTTGATGGAACGCTATCTGCAGTAATATTACCCAAACTTGCTGAAACCTCTGATTACAACCGAGGAAATTTGTATAATGCGGACGTTAAAACTCGTTTTCGTACTTGCCTGCCTCCTGTCAAGCCAGGCCACACTCTCCGGAGAATCGTCATCCGCCCAGCCCTATGAAAAAATCCGCTATCCAACCTTCGCCAACGGCAGGTTGCAGACCCTGCTTGTCGCCGACCAGGCCGAAGCATTCGAGATATCCGGCGGCTCTCCCCGCGTCAACCTTAACAATGTCATAATAACCCTGTACGACCATTCGGAGGAAGCGATCGCCTCCACTCCGGAAGACAAGGAATTGCCGATAAAGATGGTCATCACCTCGGACCGCGGTTATTTCACACGCCGCCCGCCGGAGCCCGGCGCAACCCCCGAGGAAATTGCCAACCTTGAAGGGAACGTCATCCTGCGCCGCTTCCGGACCGCCAATTCGCCGCCCCCGCCTTCCAACAGACGCCGCAGGCTCGCGCCTGAAATAGAGACGGAAGTCCACTGCCAGCATGCGCAGTGGAACAACACGTTGAGAAAATTGAACGGCGACGGTGAAGTCGAATTCATACAGGAAGACAGTCGCATCATCGGGACCGGGTTCCTCTATCTCGCCGATGACGAGCCTGCAAGCGAAGGCGGCGAAGGCGGCATCAAGGATTGGGGCGGCATCATTTTCATCGAGCACAACGCAAGGATGGAAATCGACCGCGAAGACCTTGGCGGCTCGGGCGCGCACGGCCGCACCGTCATCACCTGCAAGGATACGGCAAGCTACAAGCTCCGCGAGCGCGAAATCCAGTTCGAGCGCGAAGTCAAGATTCGCCGCCCCGGCCTGATCATCGAGTCGGACATCCTGAAAGTTTACCTCCGCCGCGAAGACGACCCTGTGGTGGAAACGGGCGAAAACGCCCCCGTCCCCGGCATGGTGCGCTCGATCATCGCCACCATCGGCAAGCGTCCCGGTTCCGTCGTGATCACCGGCCTCGAAGTGACCGAGTTCGGCGAAAGCGGCCTGCAGTATGTCGCCCGAGGCGGCAGGGCCGACTTCGACTATGACTCCAACCGCATCACCCTCACAGACAACCGTCTGGAGCGGACGCCCGAAGTCGAGTTCGGTTCGGACCGCATTTCCGACCGCAACCTGGAATTCATCTTCGGCCAGTCTACAGGCGGTGCCGAAGGAGAAACGCCTCTGGAAGTGCTGAACACCGCCGGCGGTCAAGGCCTCGTGGTAATGCGCCCAAGGCCCGGCGCGATCGGCGAAAGCGCGGTCGCCACCGAAGTCACCTACAAAGGCACCATGCGTTACGCCAGGCTGGACAATCTGATCCGCTTCCGCGAAACGATCTTCCTGAAGCGTGGCGACCTCAGGATCCGCGCTGAACTTCTCGATGTCAGACTCAAGGACAAGGATACGCTGGACACCAACCAAATCCATTCCATCGTCGCTGAAAACGACGTCAATATCCAGACTGACAACCGCGAAGCGCGTTCGCAGCGGGCGGAGTACGACTTCGACGAGCAAACCGGTCTGGACACGCTGAAGCTTTTCGGCCCACCACAGAAAACGCCGCCGCACCCGTGGATCCTCGACGACGAAGGCAACCAAATCACCGCCCCCACCATTATAATGCGCCGCCTGCAGGGACACGGCAAAGCCAAGCATCTCCTCGCCGCCATGGACGGCACCATCGTCTGCGACTTCACCACCGCCCCGGAAAACATTGCTGAGCGCGGCAAAGTCATCTCCATCAAATGCGAAGACGCGATGGAATACAACGAGGCGCGCCGCATCGCCTGGTTCGAAGGCCAGGTCATGGCGACCTCGGACGCGCCGGAAGACAGCTATGTCCTGACCAGCGATAGGCTGGAAGTATACCTGGTGGAAAAAGAAGACCCGAACAAACCGGGCACGGTGACGATCCGTCCCCGCCGAATCGACGCCAACGGCAACGCCCGCCTGATGCAGGACACCCGTATCTGCGAAGCGAACCAGATTATCCGCGACTTCCCCCAGGAAATACTTTCGGAAGGCGACATCTATTTGGAAGGCTCCCCCGGCAGCAACGGCGTTCCCCCGCAGATGGCAATCTATCGCGAACAGGACGGACCAACCCTCGGCGCGATGTTCCAGGCTCCCAGAATCAAGGCGACTGCAAAAGGCGACCTGATCCAGGCCAACGGCCCCGGCAACCTTTCGGTTCCGGACGACCTCCCCGGCTTCCGTTCGGATATCCAGTTCGCCGGCGCGGCCCGTTACGAATCGTTCCACGGCGGCCTTGCGAGCGAAGCGAAATTCCGCCGCGACGTCGTCCTGCGCCAGCCGTCACAGAACCTGGTTGTCAACTCAGAAGAACTTGACACCCGCTTCCTCCAGGAAAACGCCGCTCCAGCACCGACTGGCGCCAATAATGACGTCGTAGTCCCCCTCGAACGCATCGGCAGGCTGCGCCGCGCCGAAGCCCGCGTCGGCGTCAAGGTCGAACACGGCCTTCCCCGAAAAGGCAAGCGCATTGCCACCGGCGATACCGGAATTGTCGAATTCACCGATACCGGCAATGTCATCACCCTCTCGGTCGACCGCCGCCTTGGCGAACGGCGCTGGGTAATGACCCGCGACCATGACGGCATGACCCTGTGGGCGCCGCAGGTCGAGGTCAGGGACCAGCAGGGCGTTACTCGCGCGTCAGGCCCGGGCGAACTCCGCATCCCCGGCAACACGGCGTCCGAAGGGCTTAATAAAATCCCAACCCGTATCGCCTTTGGCGAACGCGGCATGATGGTATACAACGAACTCGCCCTCAACATCCGCGTTACGGACAATGTCCGCATCCTCCAGCCCTCCGCCAACGGCAATTGGGAAACGCCATCCCTTGACGGGCGTTGCGACAGGCTCGACATCAGCCTTTTCGAGCCGCCCACCGGCGCAGAGGGCGCGGACACCGAGGAAGCGCTGTCCCGTGTCGAACGCATGGACGCCGTCGGCGGCGTGCTTCTCAGGGTTTACGCTGAACCCCCGGCCGACCAGCCGAACATCGACTGGCTCAGCCGCCCCGGCACCACCTTCTTCACCAAGGGCGATCAGGCGGTGTATGAAGTGCCGGAAGGCAGGATCACCATGTCAGCCATGCCAGGCCGCCAGCCGCAACTTCTGCTCAACATGGTGGAACCGGGCTCGGCGCCGCGCCGCCAGCGCATGAAGGCTGACCGCTTTGTCCTCAACACCAATACGATTCCGCGCCGTTGGTACTTTGAAGGCCAATTGGACAGCAAGACCATGCAGGCCGGCGAACCGTTTGATTTTATTGACTGAGAAGCACTATCGTAAAATAGCTGTGTTATAATAGTCATACATTGACTGGATTTTCCGAGGCGGAACAAATCATGACCGAAGACGATCCTAGGTTAATCAGAGCGGCAGAACTCCTCGCGGAAGGCGACCACGACTCCGCTGCGGAACTTCTTTTTGCCGCCTGGTCGGAAGACACCGGCAATCTCGACTTGGCCATATCATATGCCTGCCTTCTCGCCAGGATCGGCAGGGAGGACGAGGCTGAGGAACTTTTCGCCGCCCTCGCCGACGAGTCGCCGGAAGACAGCCGCGTCTGGAACAATCGTGGTTTCCTTCTTCTGGAAAAGGGCGATGTATCCGCCGCTATCGCAATGCAGGAAAAGGCTCTCTCCATCGCTCCCGAGGATTTCGAAGCGCTGGTGAACCTGGGAATCGCTCTGGACCGCGCGGGACAAACGGCGGAGGCGCTTGAAGCCTACAGCCGAGCCGTCCTAGTGAATCCGGAGTCGCCGGTGGCATACAACAACATGGGCGCGGCATATTGGCGAGCAGGCAACGGCAAGGATGCTCTCGCTGCCTTCCGTAAGGCGCTCAAGCTCGATCCCCGCGACGCCAGCGCCGCCAACAACATGGGCATAATCAAGATGGCCGAAGGCGATTTGGAGGAGGCAAAGGGATTTTTCCTTCAGGCCCTCGAAATCGATCCCGACAGCATCGCGGCCGAACGCAATCTGGAGG
This sequence comes from Planctomycetota bacterium, assembly GCA_036745875.1. Classification (GTDB taxonomy): domain Bacteria; phylum Planctomycetota; class SZUA-567; order SZUA-567; family SZUA-567; genus DAIOFH01. Next base: position 41,481 of record DAIOFH010000019.1, read on the forward strand.
CGGTTGAGGAAAAAATCCGCTCCCGGCCGCAACAGAAGGACAAGGAGATATCATGCGATACCCCACCGTCGCTTTTCTAGCCGTTGTATTGGCGGTTGTGTTTTCGATGCCCACCGCTGAAGCGGCCGGGCTGTTTGCACGGCTCAGGGGGAACGACACTGCGAGCGGCGGCACCTTCCCCGAGACGGACGACCTTCCCGGCTTGGTCAAGTTGGGAAAAGTCGTCACCTACCGGGGTAAAAATTTCCTGGACTACTACGGTTCCCAGGCAAACCGCTTTCTCCAATACGGCATGCAGACGATGAAAACCGGCGACTACGATTACGAAGGCGAAGGCCGGCGGGTCGTAATCGAAATCGCAACCATGGAGTCTGTCGACCGCGCCGCAGGCCTGTTCCATTACCACCGCGGCCACGTCCTCGGCAACAAGGGCAAGGATGTCAACATCGGCATCGAAGGCGTGGTGGATGTGGAGCGCGGCGGTAGGAACATCTATTTCTACAAGTCAAACCTGTTTGTAAAAATCGTCTACAGCGGGAAAATGCCCATACCAGACCTTACCCCCATAGCGAAGGCTGTCGACTCCAACATCTCGGCTGGCAGGGCGCAGCGACCCGAGGGCTTCAAGTATATCGACATTCAGGGGGTCGACATGCGCACGGTGGGCATGACTCCAGGCTATACTTTTTCCAGCGAATTTCTCCCAGCGTCGGTGTGGGCGAACGCGCCGGGTGCCGGCTCCAGCGCCTCCGACCTGTTCATCATCACCAGACGCAGCTCGAAAGAGGCGGCGGCGGTGTACAAGGATTACACCGGCTATATGCGCACCCTCGGCAAAAACTTCGACCAGTTCAAGCGGGGAAAACAGAACTTCACCCAGGGCGTCGACCCGGTGCAGGGTCGTGTCATCTTCACCACCTACAAAAACGCCGTCATCATTGTGGCGAGGCCCGACGGCTATGAAAAAGGCGAAGCCATGATCCAGAAGGTGATGGCGAAGATTGATGCGGAAAAAGGGAAATAAGATAGTTATGTGTCAGCCATTGAATATAAAAGCGCCGCCTCGAAATATTCGGGGCGG
>DAIOFH010000020.1:0-42519 GCA_036745875.1 Planctomycetota bacterium
CTGATTTCAGTCGGCGGCGCTACCGTAATTCCTCATTGCGGCCTGGCTAAGGAGAAGCCGAAACAAACTGAAATTAGGTAAGCAAGAATGGAAACATTCAACCGGAAGCGGTGAAAAGGAGGTATTTATGGACAGAAGAGAATTTCTAAAAACAGCCGCTGCTGCTGCTGCCGGGGCGTTCATCGCCAAAAGCCTTACCGGCGGCCTGTCGGCGCTGGCTGGTGAAGCCGGCGCAGGGGCATCCTCTTCGGCAATACCGATAGTGTATATGACCAGGGATATTTCGCCTGCCGGTTTGTCTATGGCGTACAATGCGCTTGGCCGTGCCGCCACCGGGAAGGTCGCGATCAAACTGAGCATGGGAGAGCCGGGCGGCCACAACTACCTTGCGCCGCAACTGATAAAGGACCTGGTGCAGTCGGTGGACGGCACCTTCATCGATTCCAACACTGCTTACGGCGGCAGGCGCGATTCGGTGGAAAGCCATCTCAAGACCGCCCGCGACCACGGCTTTGCCGCAGTCGCCCCGGTGGATATCCTCGATGCGGGCGGAGAAATGCGGTTGCCGGTACGGGGCGGGATACATCTGCGTGAGGTACGGGTCGGCTCGCATTTCGCCAATTATGATTCGTTTCTTGTGCTGTCCCACTTCAAGGGGCATGCCATGGCCGGGTTTGGCGGGGCGCTCAAAAACATCGCCATAGGAATCGCCTCGCGCTCCGGGAAATGCCTGGTCCATACGGCGGGAAACAGTGAAACGAACCCGTTCGACGGCCCGGAAAAACAGGAGCATTTCCTCGAATCGATGGCGGAAGCGGCGGAGGGCATGATCCGTGCGGCGGGCGGCAGGATGCTGTATGTCAACGTCATGAACAGGCTGTCAATCGACTGCGACTGCGCCTCGCACCCGGCGGAACCGGAAATGGCCGACATCGGCATACTCGCCTCCCTCGATCCTGTCGCGTTGGACCGGGCGAGTATCGACCTGGTCTATGCGGCCGACGACAGGGAAAGCGCGTCACTGCGCCGCCGCATGGAAGAGAAGAAGGGTGCGCATATTTTGACCCATGCCGAAAAGCTGGGCATTGGCAGTCAGCGTTATACGCTGAAAAACCTCGATGCATGAACGAATTAGGAGAAACGAATGATTGTGAAAGCTCTTTTACTTGCGGTTGTTTTTGCCGGTTGTCTGTGCTCAGTCGGCTTTGGCGGCGACGCGGGGAACGACGACAACAAGGTTCTCATCGCCTATTTTTCCAAAACCAACAATACGGCGACCGTCGCCAGGGAAATCCAGGCCCAGGTCGGGGGCGATCTGTTCCAGGTCGAGGCGCAACAACCATATCCTGACGATTATCGCGAAACGACAAGGGTCGCGGATGTGGAACTGAAGAACAACGCCCGTCCCGCCCTGGCGCGGACAATGTCGGCGGATGATATGGCGAAATACGACGTCATTTTCGTCGGCTATCCTATTTGGTGGGGAACCATGCCGATGGTGATGTTTACATTTCTCGAACAATACAATTTGTCGGGTAAAACCATCATCCCGTTCTGCACCCATGGGGGCAGCGGCATCGCGCGCGGCCCTGCGGATATAGCCAAGTCGTGTCCCGGTTCCACCGTTGACAAGGCGATCGCGATACGCGGCGACGGCGTGGGACAAGCAGGCGCAATCTCCGGATGGCTGCGCGAACTGGGCATGGCCAGGTAATTTTTGATATTATCGACCACAAAAAACCGGAGGGCACAGAGAAGATTTTTCTCTGTGCCCTTCGGTTTTTCTGCGGTTTTATAAGGCCGTCATGCAGTTCGTTTCTTTTTCCCGAAGATGCCTTCGATCATCAGAGCGAGGGCGCCGTCGGATGTGACGTTGCAGGCGGTGCCGAAGGAGTCCTGAATGGCGAAGATCGCGATGAGGAGTGCCGTCCCCGCTGCGTCGAAGCCAAGGACGCTGATCACGATCCCCAGTGACGCCATGACCGTCCCGCCGGGAACGCCGGGAGCGCCGACGGCGAAGAAACCGAAAAGGATGATGAACAGGACCATTGTCGAGAACGGCGGGATGGCACCGTACAGCAACTGCGATATGACCAGGATGAACAGTGTTTCCGTCAGCACCGACCCGCAGAGGTGTACGGTCGCGCCGAGGGGGATCATGAAGTCGACCGTTTCCCGTGAAAGGACGGGAGAGCGGCGGGCGCATTCCAACGACACCGGGAGGGTCGCGGCGCTGGACATGGTGCCGACGGCGGTGAGGTAGGCGGGGCCGTAGTAACGCACGACTTCCCAGGGGTTGCGCTTGGAAATCGCACCCGCGATCAGGTACAGGACAGCCATCCAGATGAAATGGCCGATGATGGCGACGACGATGATTTTGCCGAATACCGGCAGCTGGTCGGTGATCAGACCTTCGTAGGACAGGTTGGCGAAGGTGGCGGCGATAAATACCGGCAGGATCGGGATGACCACATGCTGGACGATATAGAGAATGCACTGTTCGAACTCGTTCCATATCGTTTCGAGCGTCTTCGATTTCGACCAGACGATGGCCACGCCGAAAAGAAGCGCCGTCACCAGGGCGGTCATCACGGACATCAACGCGGGGATATTGAATTTGAAAATAATGTCCGGGAGCGCGCGGAGTGGCTCGGCCGCTTCCATGGGGATCTGGAGGATGGGGAACAGGGCGACCCCGCCCACATAAGCGAAGCATGCCGCGCCGACCGAGGACAAATACGCCAGGACTACCCCCACAACCAGCATCTTATTGGCATTGGAGCCGAGGCGGATGATCGCCGGGCCGATAAAGGCCAGGACAACCAGCGGGACGGCGAAGAAGATAAGCTGGCCGCAGATGTGCTGGATCGAACCCACCACCTGCATCGTGCCGGTGCTTTCCCGGCTCGCGGCGATCAGGCCGATGATGATGCCGACGACGATGCCGATGATCAGCTTGACGATCAGGCCCCAGTCGCTTTTGCTTTCAACTTTTCGTGCCATGGCGATTCTCCCCTTTATGTAACGAAACCAGACGAAAACACCGACATTCCTTCCACTTGCCGCGCAAATGCAATTGCAAAAAGAATCGGGTCTATTTATACTTTTCCATCTTGTTGAAGTACTAATGGCTTGGTTCGGTCGCGTCGCAGTTTCCCCGGCGTCGCGGCATGCATAATTATTAGCAGGTTACCAATAATAACGCAATGCATGAAATGACAAAAGCGCTCAAAGCAGCCTTTCCCCTTACCCTGCCCGTGCTCGCGGGATATCTTTTCATGGGCGCGGCCTTCGGCGTCATGATGGACGCGAACGGTTACGGCCCGCTTTGGGCCGGGGCGATGAGCGTTATCGTCTACGCGGGATCAGGGCAGTTCGTCGGAGTCAGCCTGCTGGCCTCCTCCTATAACCCGCTGTATGCCTTTCTTTTGATCCTGATGGTCAATTCCCGCCATATTTTTTACGGCATATCGCTGTTGACCCGCTACGCCGGCGTCGGCTGGAAAAAACCTTTCCTCATCTTCTGGCTTACGGACGAGACGTTTTCCATCGTCTGCTCCTCCCGCGCACCGAAAGGCGTCGATAAGGGCTGGTTCATGTTCGCCATTTCCAGCCTGCACCATCTGTACTGGATCACCGGCGGCGTGCTCGGCAATGTCCTCAGTTCCATCGCCCACTTCGATCCCAGGGGCGTGGACTTCGTCATGACCGCGCTGTTCGTGGTCATTTACGTCGAGCAATGGCTCACGCACAAAACCCACGCAGCGGCGCTGACGGGCATTTTCGCCCCGCTTCTTGCGCTGTTGTTGTTTGGCTCGGATTATTTTCTCGTGCCCGCCATGCTGTTTGTCGTCATCGTGCTGACGGTATCCCGCAAGCGCCTCGATCCGGGGCCGGACGAAGAAGGGGAGGAATGCGCGTTATGACGACTCAGGAAGCAATCATCACCATCCTCGTCGTCGCGTCGGCGACCGCGCTGACGCGGTTCCTGCCGTTTGCGGTCTTTTCCAGCCGCAGGAGAACGCCCGAATATATCCTCTACCTCGGCCGGGTGCTGCCGTATTCGGTGATTGGCCTTCTCGTGGTGTATTGCCTCAAGGACGTCAAGCCGCTTGTTTGGCCCTACGGATTGCCGGAGGCCATAGCCGTGGCCGGAACGGCGCTTGTGCATTTATGGAAAAGGAACTATATACGAAGCATTGCCGGAGGAACGTTTTTTTACCTCTTTTTGATACGAATCTTTTGATCACCCACCAAGGAGGCATATGTGATGGCCGACACTATTTCCGAACTGCGCGAGAAACTTAAAGGAAGGATTGATTTCCTCCGTGGCGATTTCACCCTTGCAAGCGGGAAAAAATCCGATTTCTATTTTAACGGCAAGACAACCACCCTGCGCCCCGACGCCCTTAATTACTGCGCTCGCATATTCATCGACATGATGCGCATGGACAAACCGGACCGCATCGGCGGCATGACCCTCGGCGCGGACGCCCTTATCGGCGCCATTACCGCCTTTTCCTTCGACCTCGGCATGCCGATGGAAGGATTTATCGTGAGGAAGGAACCGAAGGGCCACGGCACCGGACAATGGATCGAAGGCCCCGAACTCAAAGCGGGGCAGCGTGTGGCGATTGTCGAGGACGTGGTCACCACCGGCGGCAGCGCCCTCAAGGCCATAGAACGCGTCCGCGAAACATGTCCCGGCGTGGAAATAATCGGCGTATACGCTCTTGTCGACCGCCTCGACGGCGGCCGCGAAGTGATGGAAAAGGCGGGGGTAAAGCTGACCTCGATTTATACCAAAGACGATTTGATGTAAAGATTGGCGGTTTTTTTGAAAACACGGGGCGCACAGAGAGTTGCAAAAAAACTCTCTGTGTTCACTGCAATTATTCATTTCATGTCGGCGAAGGTATTGCATGACTTCGGATTACCGGTGTCGAAGCCGCGCTTGAACCAGTAATAGCGCTGTTCCGAGGTGCCATGGGTGAAACTGTCGGGAACGACCCGGCCCATGCTCTGCTTTTGCAGACGGTCGTCGCCGATGGCTTCGGCGGTTTTCAGCGCTTCCTCCACATCTCCGGGATCAAGGATGCCTTGCTGCTGCATCGCTTTTCCCCATACCCCAGCATAGCAATCCGCCTGCAGCTCCATACGGACCGAGAGTTGGTTTGACTGCGCTTCCGATGCGCGCGCCCTCAACTGTTCGACCTTTTGGTCAAGGCCCATGAGATGCTGCACATGGTGGCCGACTTCGTGGGCGAGGACATAGCCTTGCGCGAAATCGCCGCCGCCGCCAAGTCGGCGTTTCATGTCTTCGTAGAACGACAGGTCGATATAGACGGTTTGGTCTTCCGGGCAATAGAACGGGCCCATGGCAGACTGGCCGTAGCCGCAACCGGTGGTGGTGCCGCCGGTGTACATGACGAGGTGGGGAGGGGTGTACTGGTCGCCCATTTGGGCAAAAATGGTTTCCCAGGTGTCTTCCGTGGTTTTCAGGGCGACGGAAGTGAACTTCGCCATTTCATTTTCTTCAGCCGTCGGGGTGTATGGCGTCCCGCTTTCCTGGTAGCTGTCCGTCCCCGCCCCCGTAAGGAGCGGCGACAGGTCTATCCCGTAATAACCGGCGATCATGACGACGAAAAACAGGGCAATGCCACCCGCGCCCTTGAGCGGTATTCCGCCGCCCGACCTGCCGTAACGCTGGCCACGACGGTCCTCAACATTGTTACTGCCTTCCCTGTCTTGCCATTGCATGGTATCACCCCCGGATGAGTATAGAGCTATTCTGGTAGTTAATCCCTCATGCAATATATTTGTCCGATTTCACCTGCCGGCCTGCCGAAAATTTACTTCCCTTTGCCAAGCCATCTTTTCCGCTCTTCCGGATCGAGGTGTTCGATCGCATACCTGAGTGCTGTGCGGGGCAGGCTGGTATGGAATTTTTGCAAAAACCGGCGAAGCTCCCCGAGATCCCTTTTCCCCGCTTCCCGGAGCATCCAGCCGCAGGCTTTGTGCATAAGGTCATGGGGATGGTCTCTGAAAAACTCAGCCATCCAGAATGTCTCGTCCAGGCTGCCGAGGTGCAGTAATGCAAATGTTGCAAGCACCGCAGCCCGTTGTCGCCACAGATTATCGCTTCCGGCCCATTTTTCCAAAAATGCGCGGATTTCCGCCTTCTTCGGCCGGGCGCAGCTCCAATAGGCATACATGATATCCTTGGCCGAGAGGTCGATAAGGTCCCAGTTGTTCGCCTGGTGGAGATGCAGGTCATAAAAATCAACCAACTCCTTCAGTGCTGGCGTATCGTTCTGTTTTGCATGGCGTTTTGCCTGGTCGACCATGAGGAGCAACGCGGCGAACCGTATTTCATGCCATTGGGAAGCAAGCAGAGTTGCATAATCGGTATAGCTGAATTTGCCGCAGTAGGGTTTTATCAGAGAACGGGTTACCGGCACCTTTATGCCAAGGAAGCGGTCGCCTTCGCCGTACTGCCCCGGCCCGGTTTTGAAGAACCGCATAAGGTGGGCGGATTGCTTGGGATCGCTATGCCCTGTGAATTCGTCAATCAGTTTTTGCGACAGCGCCGACACTTTCCGTTTTGCCATAGGGTCTCCCGCCGTTATGAGGAGTGATAAATGATCATCGTATAAATGTATTATACAATCGCCTCAAACACCCAGTAAAAAATGCGGTTTTTCGTGGTTTTTGTTAAAAAATGACTTGACTGGAAGAGAGGATTGGCTTATTACTTAATAGCGCTAATTCATATTCAGAATTAACTGTTGCGTTTACAGAGCGCCAAAGCAACCCGGACGACCTTATATATTCCCAATTCGACGCGAAATAGACGATCCACAACAACGGTTTATACCAGCTGCGCAATGGTTGCGCAGATTTCCCGGAATTAGGAGATGCTATGAATATTCGATTCAAACCGCTCGTTGCCATTATCCTGGGTCTTGCGCTTTTCGCCGGCACGGTCGCCGCGGCTGACGGCAAGAAGAAGGTGGTCTTTGTTTCCAAAGGCGTGCACCCCTTCTGGACGACGGTTGCAGGCGGTGTTGAACACGGCGCCAAGACGAACAACCTCGACGCTGTCATTCTCCACCCAGACAAATCGGACAATGCCGAACGCCAGGTCACCTACATGTATGACGCCATCGCCACGAAACCCGACGCCATCATCCTCGCTCCGGTCGAAATGGACGCCCTCGTCGAGCCTTGCAAAGACGCCATGGAACAGGGCATACCGGTAATCCTCGTCGACACCACGATCAGCACCGACGACTATGTCATAGGATTCGCCACCAACAACGAAACGGCGGGACGCATGGCCGCCGACACCATGGCCGACATGCTCGGCAAAAAGGGCAAGGTCTTCATCCTTTCCACCAACGCCGCCGCCAGTTCCGATTCCGCCCGCGAGCGCGGCTTCCGTGAACGCGTAAAAGAGGCGTATCCCGAAATCAACGTCATCGGCTCCTTCTACCACGAAGGCAACATGTCCGTCGCGACCACCCAGACCCTCGACATCATCATGGCCAATCCCGACCTCGTCGGCTTCTACTGCATCAACGACTATTCCACCATGGGCTGCGGCAATGGCCTTATCCAGGCCGGCCGCACCGACATCAAGATCGTCGGCTTCGACGCCAACGAAGACATCGTAGCCCTGATGGAAGAGGGCGTCGTCGACGCGCAGATGGTCCAGCAGCCCGTGAGGATGGGCGAACTCGGCTCCGAAGCCGCCGCCAAGGTCTTCAAGGGCGAGCTCAAGATGTCCGACGCCCCCTATGGCATCCAAGACACCGGCTGTACCGTCGTGCCGAAGGAAAGGGTCAACGAAGAAGCGATGCAGAAGCTTCTCTTCCCCTTGAATTTCCTGTAATGGATCTGCCTCTCTGAAAAATGTCTTTTGCCTAGACCCGGGCGGCGCATCATTTCCTCCAGCCGTTCATGTTTGTCGAGTTGCTCCGGACATGGACGGTCGACCCGGCCCTCCACCCGCCCGGGCGGGCATTACGACGCTTTTAGCTTTCGCCTCTAATCATTCCTGCACAGCCCTTAATGGAGGCTGGACAAATGGAACACCCTTTACTGCGAATGGAAGGCATCACCAAACGGTTTCCCGGCGTCAAGGCGCTGGACGATCTGTCCCTCGAATTGCGGGCAGGCGAAGTCCACGCGCTTCTTGGCGAAAACGGTGCGGGGAAGTCGACGCTGATCAAAATTCTTTACGGCGTCTACAGGCCGGACGCCGGGTCCATCTTCATCGATGGCCAAAAGGTCAATGTCGAGGACGCGCAGCACGCGACCAGGCTTGGGATAGGCGTTGTCTTCCAGGAATTGAACATCTGCTCCCATCTTGATGTCGCAAATAATATTTTCCTCGGCAGGCCGAAAAACACCTTTGGCGTGATTGACGACAAGTGGCTGCACCAGGAAGCGAAGAAATTACTCACCGATACGATCAAGCTGGATATCGACCCGTACCGCCTTACCAAACACCTCAGCATCGCCGAACAACAGATGGTGGAAATAGCCAAGGTAGTATCCCGCGGCTGCCGCATCATTGTTTTCGATGAACCGACTTCCAGCCTTACCAACAACGAAATCGAACACCTCTTTGAAATCATTCTCGACCTGAAAAAACAGGGCGTCGGGATCATATATATTTCCCACCGACTGGAAGAGCTTCCCCGCATCGCCGATCGGGTCACAGTGCTCCGGGACGGACGCCATGTCCAGACCATGGGTTACAAGGACACGACAAACGACCAGCTGATCAGCCTCATGGTCGGAAGGGAGCTCACGAACAAGTTCCCGATCCACAAGCGCACCATCGGCGACGTGATCTTCGAAGTCAAAAGCGTGAAATACAAAAACAAGCTGGATGTCGGCAGCCTCCAGGTTCGCGCCGGTGAAATTGTCGGCCTGGCCGGCCTCGTCGGCGCGGGCCGCACAGAGTCCATGCGCGCCCTCTTCGGCGTCGACCCGACGGATGAAAAGGAAGCGGTCCTTTTCGGCAAGACCATGCATTTCGGCACCCCCAGGGACGCGATCGACGCAGGCTTCGTCTACATGACCGAAAATCGCAAGCTATACGGCCTCTGCCAGACGCTGGACGTGGAGGAAAACATCAACCTCGCCTCCCTGGCGCAGCTTTCCGTCGGGTCCGTCATGAATGAAAGGAAAGCGGACCAGAATGCGGAACACTTCCGGGACAGGCTGGCGATCAAGACGCCCTCCATCAAGGCGAAGGCGAAAAACCTGTCGGGCGGCAACCAGCAAAAGGTCATCCTCGCCAAGTGGTTGTCCAGAAGCGCCAAGGTGTTGGTGTTCGACGAGCCCACGAGGGGGATTGACGTCGGCGCGAAATACGAGATCTATAAACTGATGAACGAACTTTCCGACCAGGGGATAGGCATTATCATGATTTCCTCAGAGCTTCCCGAAATCCTCGGCATGAGCGACCGCGTGGTGGTCTACAGAAACGGCCGCATTGCCGCAACCCTCGACCGCGCGGACGCCGATTCGGAAATCATCATGCAGTATGCGACGGGAGTAAAAACAGTTACGAGTTAAGAGTGAAGAGTGAAAAGTTATTTCTGCTGTAACTCTTCACTTTTAACTCTCAGCTCATAACTAAATTTAAAGGAGTGCTGGAATGAATAAAACGTGGGCCGACTTTTCCAATAATCCGGTCGTCAGATTTCTCGCCCCATTCACCATTCTCATAGCCATTGTGCTAGTCCTCTATATCTCGACGCCGGCGTTCGGCAATCCGCAGAACATTTTCCAGGTGCTTCTGTCCGCGTCGGTGTATGTCATTCTTGCCATGGGCATGACTTTCGTCATGGTCGGCGGATGCATCGACTTGTCGATGGGTTCCATCGTCGGCCTTTCCGGCGGCATCTGCCTGCTGGTTCTCAGGACGTACCAGATGCCTCTTTGGGTCGGCGTGTTGGCTGGCGTCGCCGCCGGCGCGGTCTGTGGCGCGATAAACGGCTTTATGGTTACCAAGATGAACCTGATTTCCTTTATCGCCACCCTTGGCAGCATGTGGATATTCCGTGGCGCTTTGCAATTGTTCACCGACGGCATGACCGTGACCATTCGCCGTGCCGTGACCAGGGAAGTGCAGGATGCCCTGACGTTCCTCGGCAGCGGCAGGATCCTCGGGATTCCGGTGGCGGTATATATGTTTGTCGTTCTTGCCATTATCCTGTCGTTTGTGCTCAGGCGAACTACCTTCGGGCGCAGCCTCTATGCCGTCGGGTCTAATCCCGAAGCGGCACAGATGTCCGGGATCAGCAACAAATGGACGATCTTCAAATCCTTCGTCCTTGCCGATGCTCTTGCCGGCCTCGCCGGCGTCATGCTCGCCGCCCGAATGGTCAGCGTCCAGGCCAACTCCGGCGAAGGCTATGAATTCGAGGGCATTTTCGCATCCGTCATCGGCGGCACCAGCATGGCCGGCGGCGAAGGCACCGTATTGGGGGCGCTCGTCGGCGCATGCGTGGTAGCGCTCCTGCGGAACGGCCTCAACCTGAACAGCGTGAATTCGTTCTGGCAACGCGTCATCCTTGGCGTCATCATCGTGATCGCCGTCTACGTCGATACCATGCGCACCAGGAGAAGCCGTGAAGGCGCATGATTTTTTTACCTCAAACAAGAAAGGCTCTCGAATGGAACTGCAATTCGCGCTCGATATGATCACCGAAGAAAAGGGCATGGAAGTCGCCGTCAAGGTCAAAGACCTGATAGATGTCCTGGAATTGGGAACGCCCTTTGTTTTCCGGTATCCGATCGAAGTGATCAGGAAGTTCAAAACAGCGCTCCCCGGCGTGCGCATGCTTGCCGACTACAAGATTTTGGACGGCGGAAGCCTGATTGCCAAAATGGCCTTCGACGCGGGAGCGGACATCACCACCGTCTCCGCCCGCACCTGGGACGGCACCATTGATGAAGTCATCTCGGAAGCCAAGGCAAGGGGAGCCCAGGTGCTGGTGGACATGATGGGCGTGCCTGAACAGGATATCGCCAGGCGCGGAAAGGAAGTCGAGGGATTGGGCGCCGATTATATCTGTATTCACCGTGCCGTGAGCGTCAAGGGCGCAGCCAGCCCGGAAGCAGCGCTCCAGATCCTGAGGGACGCCGTCAGCAGGGCGAAGATCGCCGTCGCCGGCGGCATAAACCTCGATACACTCGCAAAGATCGTGCCGTACCGCCCGGACCTGGTGATTGTCGGCAGTTCCATCTCCAATTCGGATGATCCGCGTGCGACCGTGCTTGCCATGCGCGATATCATGGGGAGCGCGAAATGAACGCGATCTCCCTCGGCCTTGCCGAATTCGAGATAATCAAAAAACAGGTGGAAGGCGCCGATCCCGCCGCATGCGAACTGCTCGTGGACGAACTCCAGAAGGCTAAACGGATTTTTGTCGGCGGGGCGGGAAGAAGCCTGCTGTCCATGAAAATGTTCGCCATGCGCCTGATGCAGACGAACCACACCACTTTTCTGGTCGGCGAAGTCTGCACCCCGAGTATCGGGGCGGGGGACCTCCTGGTCGTCAGTTCAGGCAAGGGAGAAACGAAAGTGACGCTGGAAGTAGTGAAAAAAGCCAGAAAAAACGGCGCGCGCGCCGCGCTTATCACCACCAACCCGAAAGGCGGCATCGCAGCCGAGGCCGATGTCGTCCTGACCATTCCGCCCGCTCCCGGCGTCGCGGCGACCGATTCGCCGGAAACGGCGTTCGTCAAGGAGAACCAGTCGGGGAATCTGTATGAGACCGCCTCCTTGATCGTCACCGACGGCCTGATCAGCCGCATTATGGAACGTGAGGGCCTTACCGAAGCGGTAGTGCTCAGTAACCACGCCAACTTGGAGTAGCATTTTGAGCAATAACGACGTTCTCGCGAAAAACCTCGACCTGGTCTCCATTGGCGACCTGATGATCGACTTCACCTGCCTGGGGAAGAGCGACTCCGGGATGCTGCTGTATGAGCGAAATCCCGGCGGAGCCCCCATGAATGTGGCTGCGCAACTCTCACGCCTCGGCGGCAGGGCGGCCGCAGTCGCCAGCGTCGGCGCGGACGAGCACGGCGAATATCTGCGGGACACCATGGAATCCCTTGGGGTCGACGTCGCCAATATCAGCTTTTGCCGCAACCAGGGGACGCGGCTCCTGTTCGTCTATTTCAAGGACGGGAACGACCGCTACTTCACCGACTATCGCGGAACGCGCGCGGACCTGGAACTCTCGGTTGATACGGTGGATTACGGACAGATCGAACGGACAAAGGTTCTTCTCTTTTCCCCCTTGTGCAATATTTACGAAAAACCCATTTTCAAGGCGACGCGGCGGGCAATGGAAGTCGCGGAGCAAAACGGCGTGCTTCTCGCCTTCGACCCGAACTACCGTTTCCCCTATGAAGACGACAAGTTGCGGCAGTTTGATGTTGACGCCATCAAAAACGCCCATATCCTCAAGATGACGTCGGAGGAATTTTCCTACTACCTGAACGAGGACGACGTCATGCGAGGCACGGAAAGGCTGCTCGCCGGAAATGCCCGGATCGTCGCCGTCAGCATGGGAAAGGACGGAAGTTTTCTTCGCAACCGCAATGGCTATGCGCACCGACCCGCCTATCGTGTTGATGCCGTGGACACGACGGGCGCGGGTGATTCGTTTATGGGATCGCTACTTTTTCAATTGACCAGGACGGGCGTGGACATAGACGCCCTGACGACGGACGAGCTTGGCAGGATCGCCGACTTCGCCAACGCCTGCGCGGGCGCTTCGACGACCAGGCGCGGGTCGCTCCTGGTAATGCCGGACCGGGAGGAGGCGCTTCGCGTCATGGAGACCATGCCCAAGTCCGGAGTGGTGTCGTTGGTATAAAAAGGAACCCCCTATGCCGTTGGATAAAAAAGGGAAGAACCTCGACGATCTCCAGGACCTGAACCGTGCGCAGATAATTCGTTATCTGGCGATGAACGAAGGCTGTTCGCGGGTGGACATTGCCAAGGCCACCGGTCTGAAGCAGGCCTCCATCACCAAGATCATGCATTCGCTGATGGAAAACAATGTGGTGGTCGAAACCGGTTTCACCGAAGGCCTGAAAGGCCGCCGTTCCATCGGGCTATCCCTGAACTATGCCAAATCCCTTGTCGTGGGCGTGAAGATCTCCTGGGAGCGCCTGACGATAGGCCTCTTCGACCTCAAGGCGCAGCGCTACGGCGAGGTTTATACATCTTCTTTCGACTTTCTTGACAGGGCGGCTGCTGAAAATGTCGTGGAACTCATTACCGACACGGTCAAGCGCCTTATGGAGGAGCATCCCAATATCGTCACAGTCGGCGTGGCGGTTCCGGGACCGTTCCATCGCGGCAACGGTTCCGTGTTTATTGCGGTGGAAGGCAGAAGCGGGCGCATGTATTACCCGTTCCTCGGTGAACTGCGCGCCAGGATCGCCCTGCCTATAGTCATGGATCACGACGCCAACGCCGGGGCGCTCGGCTATTGGTGGTTCAGGACCAACTGCGACAGCAGGATGGCCCTCATGTACCTTCTCGCCAGCGAAGGTATCGGCGGCGGCGTGGTGTCGAAGGGGCAGATCTTCACCGGCCAGCGCGGCCATTCGGCCGAGATCGGACATCTTCTGGTCGACAATCAGGGTGGCCGGGAATGCGTATGCGGCGGTCACGGATGCCTTGACGCCTATGCCAGCAGCCTTGCCGTGGAGCGGCGGGCAAGGGGTCTGTTGCAGCAACATCCGGACAGCGTTCTCGCCGGGAAAAAGAAGATAGACATCTCCCGGATCTTCGCCGCCATGCACAAAGGCGACCTGCTGGCGGAAAAACTGGTGCATGAAGCCGGCCAGTATATGGGTTATGGTTTTGCTTCCCTGATCCCGATCTTCGACCCGGACCTGATCGTGGTGGGCGATTTGATGGCTGGCGGCGGCGACATCCTGCTTGCAGGCATCAACGACACCCTGGACACAATTTTGTCGCCGTTTTATAAAAAGCCGAAAATCGTTCTCGCCGATCCTGATGACGACCTGGTGCTGCTCGGCTCAGCTACCATCGCGATAGACTACGCTCTCAGGCGTCCCACCGAACTGTTGGTGGGCGGGGTTTGATTTTATCTATTGGGAATCATGCGCACAGGAATCATGAAATGTCGGACAAGGAAATTTTGCAGCAGTGCCGGGAGCTCGTTTTGGCTGAGACGAGGACAGCCCTGGAAGCAATAAACGAAGACGAGACCTTGGCGTTTCTTGCCGCTCTGGCAAATGCCGAGACCATATTCTGCCTCGGAGTCGGCAGGGTCGCCCTGTCCATCTCCGCCATGGTGAAACGCCTGAATCATATTGGCATGACCGCCTATATGGTGGGTGACTTATCCGAACCCCATGCCACCGGGAACGACCTGCTGGTCATCGCCTCCGGTTCCGGGGAGACCGCCATACCGGTCGCCATCGCCAAAGTCGCCGAAAAGAAGGGCGTGCCTATAGCCTATGTCGGCTCCAATATGGGCAGCACCATCGCCGGCCTGGCGAAAGTGAAAGTACGCATCCCGGTACGGACAAAACTTGCCCTTACGGATGAAATAGACTCGGGTCAGATCATGAGCAGCCTTTTCGAGCAGGCGCTCCTTCTCTTCGCCGACACGATCACTCTGACCTATTCCCGCAGCAAAGGGCTTGATCTGCCGTCGTTGTGGCGCAAGCACGCGAATCTCGAGTAGGTCGCCGTTTTCGATTTTTCCCCTCACTCCGACCCCATTTCCTCTTCTAGAACGGGGAGAGTGTAAACGCGGTTTTCGAACAGGAGACATTCATGTTGGAACGCATTTCGCCGTCAGTTATCTGCATGGATCTCTGCAATCTCGAACGCGATGTCAGGCTGCTTGAGCAAGCCGGCATTACCATGCTGCATGTGGATATTGTGGACGGTTACTTCAGCCCAAGCATGCCGATGGGGCTGGACGTCGTCCGCCAGTTGCGGAAAAAGACGGAGCTGCCTTTTGACGCCCATGTCATGGCTATGGAAAACGACTATTTTGTCGAGCAGCTGCTTGATATCGGCGTCAGCAACCTGTGCTTCCATGTGGAAACAGAACGGCATATCGCCAAAAAACTCAGCCAGATCCGTGGTCACGGCGTAAAGGCTGGACTCGCATTGTCTCCCGGCACGCCTCTTTCCGTCTTGGAATATGCCATTGAACTTTGCGATTTTGTCATGCTCATGCGCATCAATCCCGGCTTTGCGAGTTTTGGCGGCGAGACGCGTTACGAGTTCATGGATCAAAAGATCCGCGACCTGAAGGCGATGATTGAAAAACGCAATTTGCTGGTGAATATCGAGCTGGATGGCCGTGTCGCCACGAGCGAGCTGTCGATGCTTCGCGGTATGGGCGCGGATGTTTTCGTCGCAGGGACTTCCTGCCTGTTTTCGGCTTCGAGGTCTCTGGAGGAGAATCTCAGGATCTTCACGCAGGAGTTGGCGGAGATGAATTCGTGACCGGTCGCTTCAACTGCCCTTGGACAGGACGGTAACGTAGTCAAGCGCCGTGAGGTTGGCGGTTGACTTCAATTCCGCTTCAAGAGTCCCCGACTCTTCGCCTTCCACAAAATCGCCCGCGACGCTCCCGACCAGCAACCCTTCCGGAACGCCGTCCTCCAGGCCGCTGGTCAATGCCAGCCAGCCCGGCGACGCCGGGCTTCCTGTCGAAAACAGCACCGCCTTTATCCCTCCCTGGCCGGTACCCTGGACAGCGCACAATTCGCGCAAGGTCTCTCTGCCGGACTCCGGCGGGCCGAGACGCACCGAGATGTAACAACCAGGGGACGAGAGGGCAAGGATCAGGGAGGCGTGTTCCTCCACCTTGGCGACGACGCCGACTATGGCTTGGCCGACAGTCACCGCGTCCCCTGCCGCGATACCGTCATCGGATCCCGAATCTATGGTGAAGGTATCGATGGTGGAGTTGGGGCCAAGGCGTATGATGCGGGAAGGCGTTATGCGCACCGAGGAAATCGCGGTGCCGGCGATTTCAAAATCGCGTAGTCGTTGGGCAAGGGCTGCCAGTTCGGCATCTTTTTGCTGAAGTCGTTCGAGAAGTTCCCTGTTGATGTCGACTGCGGTGTTTTCGGGGATTTCCCAACCGTCGGCTGGTTTACCAAGGCGCGCCAGCATGCCGTGCAGGGTGAGGCGCCAGGCATTGTAACTGCCGTCCGGGAGAAGATAAAGGGCGACGGCAAGGGCAAGGAGGAACAAAAGGGGTAATATAGGCGCTTTCATTCATCGTCGCCGTTATCGAGAAACTCCTCGAAATCCTCGATCCCTTCGATGAACAGGCCGGTTCCGCGCGCGACCGCCCGGAGGGGGTCTTCGGCGATATGCACCGGAATCCCGCGCGTTTCCTTTGAGATAAGCCGGTCGACGCCCCTGAGGAGCGCGCCGCCGCCCGCGAGGGAGATTCCCGAGGCGTAGATGTCGCCAGCCAGCTCGGGTGGGGTGTTTTCCAGCGTTTCGATGACCGCGCCGATGATCTGGTCGAGCGGTTCTTTCAGCGCTTCCCGGATTTCCTCGCTGCGGACGGTGATGGAGCGGGGCAGGCCCTTCACCTGGTCGCGACCCATGACTTCGACGGTTGTTTCCGTTTCCATCGGGTAGGCGCTGCCGACAGCCATCTTGATTTTTTCCGCCGTCGATTCGCCGACGATGAAGTTGTATTGCCTGCGCAGGTAGTTCATGATCGCTTCGTCCATCTCGTCGCCGGCGGTGCGGATGGATTTGGCGTGAACCATGCCCATCATGGAGATGACAGCGACTTCGGTGGTTCCGCCGCCGATGTCGACGAGCATGTTGCCGACCGGTTCGTCGATGGGGAGGCCGATGCCGATGGCTGCGGCCATCGGTTCGGAGATGATCCAGACTTTTCGGGCCTTGGCGTTGAGGGCGCTTTCCTTGACCGCGCGCTTTTCCACTTCGGTGATACCGGACGGGACAGAGATGACCACGCGGGGCTTTGCCCAGCTGGAAAAGTTGTGGACCTTGCCGACGAAATACTTGAGCATGGCTTCGGTCATTTCGAAGTCCGCGATGACGCCGTCCTTGATGGGGCGGATGGCGAGGAAATTCCCCGGCGTGCGGCCGACCATGCGCTTGGCGCGTTCGCCGACGGCCTGGCCCTTGAGAAGGACGCGGCGGTCTTTTTGCGAAACGGCCACCACGGAAGGTTCACAAAGCACTATGCCTTCGCCCCTGACGTAGACAAGGGTGTTGCAGGTGCCGAGGTCTATGCCCATGTCGTGGCTGAAAAAGCCGAATATGCTTTCAAGAAATACCATTCCCAACCTTTATTCAATGCGGCACGCTTGGCTAGCGCTTTTTAAATGAATGGTTGGCTCCTTGTTGCGTTTTACGGCACAACTGGTACATGCCGAAAAGCGCCAAGGAAGGGTCAACTATTATTTAAAACGCAATAAGTAGCCAGTCCGGAAAATACGCGTCCTATTCTTTATATCGAACACCGGGATGCAAGTCTTTAATCTTTACCTGGAAGACTTGTCGTTTATGAAGCCGGTTGCATCGGAACCCGGACTACGTCACCCGGTTCCGGCAGCATGGTGTAGTGCAGGACTTCGCAGGCGGAAATATTGTCGAAAACGGCGACGACGCGCAGGTCGCCGATCCAGCGGCCGCTGCGTGAGAGTTCGAGACGGCCGCCTTCAGCTATCCCCCTGTCCCTGCCCGCTTCGACCATCAACTTTTTTTGCCCGCTGTTGACAGCGATGACGCGGATGCGGTTTTCCTCGGATTGCTGTTTGGCAGGGGATTCGGCATCCCTGGACTTGCTTGCCGAAAGAAACGCGGACAACCCGGATGCGGCACTGATCATCGGTGTTTTGACCTGGTTTTCCCGTGGCTGTTCATCCGTAAAGGCGGTGACCGGCGGGAATGGGGCATTGGTCAGTTCCTGTTCCGATGTCACGCGAGGCGGGATCGCCGTTTCGCGGCGCGATGCGGCGAGGGGTGCGCTTGCCGGGGGATGTTGGGCGTCGCCCTTGGCAATGTTCTGCTTCAGGCTTTCGATTTCCTGTTTGAGTACGGCGGTTTCCGTTTTCGACTCGTGGCGTGCCGATTCCAGTTGTTTGTATGTTTTGATAAATGCGCCGAACATAAAAACTGCGATGGCGACCGCAACCCCGGCGATGATTGCGGCGCGGGAAGGCTTGCCGTAGTTGTTCCCCAGGCCAGAGGATTCACTGTCGTATTCTTCATCCAGATTGTTGGTCATGCCGTTAAAACAATCCTTGTCTGTCAGCAGGTTTATCCTCACCCGGGTAAAGCGTCCATTCCAGGCACAGTCCCCAAGCCGGGGCGCTTTGTCCGGCCGCGGCGCGTTTCTTTTGCGCCAGTATGGCCGGTATATCCGATGGCTCGAAACGGCCTAGGCCAATCTCGACCAGAGTGCCGGCGATGCATCTGACCATATTGTACAAAAAACTGCGGCCTTCTATCGTATATACCAGCCGCACACGACCTGCCGCATCAACGGGAAGTATGCGCAGTTCGCTCCTTTCGACGGAACGGGTGTTGTCCTCACCCGAGCGCTCCTGGTTGGCAAATGATGTAAAGTCATGCTCACCCAGGAAATACGCTGTCGCTCTCTGCATCCTATCAAGATTCAGTGGCCATTTTATATGCCAAGAGCGCAAGCTCCCGAGGGCGGGTCGCAAGTGGCCGAGCGTGTAGGAATAAGAGTATTGTTTCAGAATACAGTTATGCCGTGGATCGAAGGAATCGTCAACTTCTTTTGCGGAAATTACCGCGATATCGTCCGGGAGGCGGGAGTTCATGGCTTGCGGGATTTTATCCGGCGGGATGCCGTGCGGCATGGGGAAAGCGGCTGTTTGCCCGCGCGCGTGTACGCCTGCGTCCGTGCGCCCGGCCCCGCGGATGCGCTGTCGCGATCCTGTGAGTCTTTCCAGGGCATTTTCCAGTTTTTCCTGGACCGAAGGCCCGTTTTTCTGGACCTGCCAGCCGTTATAGGCGCTGCCGTCGTATTCTATTGTTATCCTGCATTGGCTCATGCGTGTTTTACTTTTGTCTATTCAAAAATCAGCGATGCGTAAGTCACCGCCTGACGCATCTCGGGCGTCAGTGCCTGGTGATAGCCAAGCAGTTTTCCTTCCCTCCCCTGAAGCGCCATCCCAACCACGAAGATCGGAGCGGAACCGCAGACATGGTGGCTGTCTGCGTGCTCGGCAAGGCTCTCAAGGCCAAGGACAGGATCCGATATCGCCGCCGCCAGGTATTCACGGTCCGACGCCTCTACTTCCCCAAGGAACTGGTTGCTGAGTTCCCGCTCGTCGCCGAAGCGCGGTCCGACATGGGAAAGGTCTGCAGAAGCCATCAGCATGACATCTGAGTTCTCTACCATGGAGGCCAGGCAATCGACGAGCGCCTTCAGGGCTGGCTCTTCGCGTGCCTGCGCGGCATCGGCGCTGCCTTCGGTGTATTCGGAGAGGGAGTTGACGAGGATCGGCACAATCTTTGTGTTGACGCCGTAGATATGGCGCAGCCATATCGTCTGCAGTTCGATCGAATGTTCTCCCCGGTGGGCCAGTATGTCCTTGTCCACTTCCGCATGCCCTTGGAGGGCTTCCCTGATCGTCCGAGCCGCCTCGTGGTCTACCTTGACGGTCCCGAAGGGCGTTTCATAGTCCTTTTCGCAAAGGGAAAACGGCTGGCTTATCGGCAGGTGCGCGGTGCCGAGGATGACGACGGTGGCGGGGGAGCTGCGTTCCCGCAATAACCCGTATACCTGGCCGTAGCCGTGAGCGCCACGCGCGTAGTCGATATGGGGACTGATGATGCCCGCCGGAAAGCGGTCGCGCCGCGAGGGCGTTTCTTCCGCCGGAGGGTGTTCCCTGAGCATTTGCTCGAGGCTTTCCGCCAACTCCCGGGGGTTGTCGGAATAGGCTGAACCCGCCGAAGAGGCGGGACGGACTTCCATAGCGCGGAAGTCCCTTTCGGCCTGCGCCGAATAATCCTGGAATGCGCTGTTGTCAAGGAACATGGCTTCATCCAGCGCGGCGACGATTTCATTTATTTCCCGGCAGGACACGGCGTCCGCGCCCGCTTCAGCCGCAAGGCTGTCGGCAAGGTCCAGTATGGAGGTTTTCCCGTCCAGCCTGCTTGCCACCAGCAGGGCGAGGGGGGATACGATAAGTCGGGAACCGACGATGCCAGCCCGGTCGTAGATGATATAGAAGACCTCTCCGTCCCTGGATGCGGGGGCGGCGTCGACTTCGTCGCGGAGTTTCGGGAATGCGTCAGGCATGGGGAATAATCTCGTATTCTCGTTCTATAATGTCCAGTAGATCCCAGAAGTTATGGATGATGTGGTTTGCCTCGACCTTGCCGGTGACGGATTCGTATTTGCCGCCGCGACGGCTGAAGAAGGTGCGCATGCCGATGCGGTGAGGCACGTCGATGTCGACGATTGGATTGTCGCCGACATAGCCGCATTCGGCCGGCGTCGCCCCGACGTGCCGGCAGGCGCGGGTGTATATTTTGACGTTGGTTTTGGCGATGCCGACCGACTCCGTGATAAAGATGCGGTCATAGGGAATCAAGGGGATCAGGTCGAGGCGGAGAATTTTCTCCACCTGTTTGACCGGCACGCCCGCGCTGATGATGCCCATCGCCAATTTCTTTTCGTTGAGGCGGCGGATGACTTCCAGGGCGTCTTCGAAGGGGGCGAAATCGCGGAATTTGCATTGGTGGTAGGCGATGACGCCCGCCATGATGATGAAAAGCCTGGACCCTTCGGGAATCGTTTCCTGAGGTATCCTGCGCAGCACTTTGTCGAAGTGGCCTTCGTCGTTCGATCCGAATTCACGGATCACTTCTTCAAGTTCGGACATCAGCATGGCTTCGTCGATTTTCAATCCCGCCTTGACCATGGCGTGCACTGCCTGTTCCCGGGCCTTTTGCGCAAAGCCGGTGCTGGAGTATAGGGTATCGTCAATGTCGAAGAAGAGCGCTTTCAGTGGTTTTTTGGCCATACGGTACAACTCCGTTTATATTCGATCTCAATGCCGCTAAAAAACGGCCACAAACTCGAACAGACAATTATAGTCAAAACCCATGGCGGCAAAACCCTTTTTTATGTTTCGAGTCTCCCTCACGTCTCCGCCCATTATACAATACACCATAGATGGTTGCTGATCCAGCGGAACGCCGTACCAGTAATTACTGTGCAGGCGGTACGGTTTGCGTTGACAACATTCGGGTGGAACAATATTATACAAGGATGTGAACAGGGGAATCTACCAGCCGCCCTCAAAGGAACCCGCAATGGATATCGAAAACGAAGACAATACGCCGATCCGGCACGATGGGGATGAGAACCGCCAGGTAAATGTATGGAGCCCTGAAGACGCTGCACGCTTTTTATCTTCCGCCATTCAGCAAACCCAGCGCCCCCTTACTGATGCGCTGAACAAACGCTCCGTATCCCCCGGTATTTTCGCACTGGTGATAGTCCTCCTGGTAGCCGCCGCCGCCGCCTGCGGCTGGGTCTTACTCGACCGGCTGGAAAAAACGGAAAAAGCGGCCGACAACGCCAGGAACTTGCGCGAACAGGCACTGGTCCAGCAGCATGAAATCAAATCGAAACACGACGTGGTCTCGGC
Source organism: Planctomycetota bacterium (assembly GCA_036745875.1). Classification (GTDB taxonomy): domain Bacteria; phylum Planctomycetota; class SZUA-567; order SZUA-567; family SZUA-567; genus DAIOFH01. Next base: position 21,727 of record DAIOFH010000020.1, read on the forward strand.
AAAACTCAGTACCACGCAGGAGCAGCTTGAACGCGTCCGCCGCGACCTGGAAACGGAAAATGAACGCCTCCGCACCGAGGCAACCGGCTTCAGGCTGAACGAAGAGGAAATGCGCCGCCTGAAAAACGACATCCAGCGCTACCGCCGCCACAACGAACTGCTCCGGAACCAGATATCCGGGCTGGAAATGGAGAAACAGGCCCTGGGCCGCCAGCTTTCCGCCGTCAAGGCAATGGCTGCCGGTGACGACGACCTGTTCGATGCCATGAGCATGGACGAGCTGGATGCGGTAGTCTCCGAACAGCCGCCACACACGGAAGACGCGCCCGCCGCCGCCGCTACGGTGGAAATCGCCGCTCCGGCCCCGACGGAAACAGCACCTTCGCCAGTCGTCGACTCTGGAGTTCCAACCAGCATTCCGGAAGAAGCGGAAGTCGCGCCGACACCCGAACAGCCTGAAGAAACAACCGTGGAAGCGACGGAGCCCTCCGCACCCCTTACCCCCGCCGAATCGTTTGAATCTGACGAACCGGCGGCACCCGAAACAATGTCGACCACCCCTGATACATTGGAGGAAGGATCCACATCCGAGGCGCGATCCTCGATCCGCGACAATGAAAACGCGCTATAGTTTCTTCAGGGTGTAAAACCCTTGTGAAACTTCACCCATACCATTTCCGCAACGGCTGCCGTGTAGCAAGGGCATCTGTTTTTTAATCGAAATAATCTCGTTGATTATACCTGCCTGAAATCTATAATTAACGCCTGTAGTAAAAATAATAATCCACAACCAAGCCTGAGGGGGCGGTCAACGGAGGGAATTTTCATGTCCTGGATTGTCGAACACATCCATGCGCTGTTCGCCATGGTGCCCGAAATCGCGATATTTATTTCGCTGGCACTGGGCTACAGGCTGGGAAAAGTGCATTTCGGTAAATTCCAGCTTGGCGGCGTGGCGGGGTCGCTGCTGGTTGCCGTCGTTATCAGCCAATTCGGCGTGACAGCGGATAACGGCTTGAAAAACGTGCTGTTCGCGCTGTTCATTTATGCGGTCGGCTATGAAAGCGGACCGCAGTTTTTTCAATCCCTGAACCGGCAGTCGCTCAGGGAAATATTCATGGCCGCCTGCCTGGCGCTCACCGGCCTGGTGACGGTGGTTGTCCTCGCCAAGACGTTCGGCCTTGACAAGGGCCTTGCCGCGGGGGTGGCGGCGGGTGGATTGACCCAGTCGGCTATCATCGGCACCGCAGGCGACGCCATCGCCCGTCTCGGCCTTGATCCCGCCCAGGTGAAAACCCTGCAACAGAATGTCGCCATAGGCTATGCAGTGACCTATGTTTTCGGCTCCTTCGGCGCGATCATCATCTGCGTCAACGTCCTCCCCTGGTTCATGAAAAAGTCGATCCGCGACGACGCCCTCCAGGCGGAAATCAGCCAGGTCGCCGGGAGAGACATACTGAACCCTGGAGAGGAACTTGCCCTCAGGAAAATCATCGGCAGGGTATACCGCCTCAAGGACGGGGTAAAGAAAAGCGTGTCCGAGTTCGAAAATGCGGCGGGAGAAATGCCCGTCACTGTAGAGCGGGTCAAGCGCGGCAAGCAGTTTGTCGACATCACGCCGGACCTGCAGCTGGCGGGGGGCGACCTGGTCCTGCTGGTCGGCGGCGGCGAAGCGGTCCGGAAAGCCTCGGAAGGCATTGTCAGCGAGGTCTATGGGATGGAAGACATGGACGTCAGGATGCTTCGCCACGACGTAATGGTGACTGCCGAGGCGTTTGCCGGGAAATCCGTCGAAAAGCTGAAAGACCTGATGCGTGAGAAAAGCAGCCACGGCATCTATATCACCGGCGTGCAGCGTAAAGGCAAGCCGCTCGCCGCCGCCGCCGACACCGAGCTCCATCAAGGCGACGTCCTCACCATCTACGGCTCGGAACGCGACGTCAACCGCGCCGTCTCCGCCATGGGGCATGCCATTGTCAAGGGATCCAAGACCGACTTTATCTACCTCGGCCTCGGCATGGTCGTCGGGTTCCTCATCGGCATTATCACCGTGAGGGTGTTCGGGTTGCCGCTGACCCTCGGGAGCGGCGGCGGTGCGCTCCTGGCCGGCCTCGTTTTCGGTTGGTACAGGACACGACGCCCCGACATCGGCTACATGCCCGACGGCGCGATCCAGATTCTCAAGGATCTTGGGCTGGCCGGGTTCGTCGTCATCGTCGGCCTGTCGTCCGGGCTGCAGGCGGTGGAGACCGTGCGGGAAAAGGGCCTGTCCATCTTCCTCATCGGCGCCCTGGTCACCATCATCCCGCTGCTTATCACCATGGTAATAGGCAAATATATCATCGGCTACAAAAACACCGCCGTCATGGCCGGAGCCTTGTCCGGCTCGAGAAGCGCCAATCCGGCGTTTGGCGAAATTTTGAACAAGGCCGGGAATTCGGTACCCACTGTGCCGTTCGCCATCACCTATGCGCTCGCCAATGTGTTCCTCACGTTGCTTGGGCCCTTGATCGTGTCGTTGGTGTAGGGGATTGTCATTATTGATGGAGGAAGCAAAATGAAAAAAATAGATTACAAAGAACTCGCCAATCTCAGCCCGTTTGAATTGAAAAACGAACTCATCGCCACCGCCGCGGGAAGCTGCGACCACGCCATGTTGAACGCCGGACGCGGCAACCCGAATTTCCTCGCCACCATCCCGCGCTACGGTTTTCTCCAGCTCGGGCACTTCGCCATGACCGAGGCCGAGAACTCCTTTGCCTTCATGCCCGAAGGTGTCGGCGGCTTTCCGGCCAGGGAAGGGATAGAAGGCCGATTCGACATTTATGCACACAATAACCTCAACCAGCCGGGTATGCCGTTTATGCGGGCCGCTGTGTCGTTCGTGCGCGACCAGCTCGGCCTGTCGGCGGGGGACTTCATCTATGAAATGTGCGAAGCCATTCTTGGCTGCAGCTATCCCGTGCCCGACAGGATGTTGAAATTGACGGAACAGATAGTCAACCAGTACCTCAGAAAGGAAATGATCGGCAATACGCCGTTCGCCGGCGAATTCGATATTTTCGCCGTCGAAGGCGGCACGGCGGCGATGACCTATATTTTCAATTCCCTCAAGGAAAACCACATCCTCAAGGCAGGGGACCACATCGCCCTCGGCCTGCCGATCTTCACGCCGTACATTGAGATCCCGAAGTTGAAGGATTACCAATTGGTGACGGTGGAGGTCAACGCCAACTCGGACGATTGCTGGCAATATCCGAAGGAGGAGCTGGACAAGCTCCTCGACCCGAAGGTGAAGGCGTTTTTTCTCGTGAATCCCAGCAATCCGCCGTCTGTCAAGCTTTCCGACGCCGACCTCAAGCGGATTGTCGAAATAGTGCAAAAGCGCAAAGACCTGATCATCCTCACCGACGACGTCTATGGCACCTTCGCCGACGATTTCACCTCGCTTTTCGCCGTTTGTCCGCAAAACACCATTCTGGTCTATTCCTTCTCCAAATACTTCGGCGCCACCGGCTGGCGTCTTGGCGCTATCGCCATGCACCAGGACAACATCATCGACAAGATGATCACCGCCCTGCCGGACGCGACCAAGAAGGAACTGGTGGAACGCTATGAGTCCATCACCACCGATCCGGGAAGTCTCAAGTTCATCGACCGCCTTGTCGCCGACAGCCGCACAGTCGCCCTCAATCACACGGCCGGTCTCGCCACCCCGGCGCAGGCGCAGATGGCCCTGTTCTCCCTGTTCTCCCTCATCGACATACACGACAACTACAAGGATGCGATGAAACGCCTTATACGCAAGCGTAACGAAATGCTGTACAAGGGCGTCGGCGGCGCGGTGGACAAGGACCCGAACGCCGTCGATTATTATCAGTTGCTGGATGTCGAGGAAATATACCGCAAGACCTTCGGCGATGATTTCGTCAAATGGTACCTGGAATCGCTGCAACCGAACGAGGCGTTGTTCCGACTCGCGGACGAAGCTGGCGTGGTCCTGCTGCCTGCCAACGGTTTCGGCACTTCCGAACCGTCGTTTAGGGTGTCGCTCGCCAATTTGTCCGAGATGGACTATGTGAAAATCGGCCGCGCGGTCTACACTATCGGCAAGGAATATTACGACGAGTTCAAGAAATCCAAGAAGTAGGCGAAGAAAGCCGAACAAAACAAAAGACCCTCTCCCCACCAAGGGAGAGGGTCTTTTATTTCAGCGATTTCCTGACCGCCTTGAGCATTTCGCCGGCGTCGGCATAGCGGTTTTCAGGATAATAGGAAAGGGATTTGTTGATTACTTCGGCAAAGCGGCCCGGCAGGTCGGGGCATAGGGTAAGGATGGGAATGATGTTGCCGTCGAGGATCGTGGTCACCTGATCCTTGTCCTTGAAATCGTAGAGCAGCTTGCCGGAAAGCATCTGGTACATGGTCGCGGCGGAACTGAAGACGTCGGACTGCGGCAGCGCCTTGGTGATGTCGGTGAGTTGCTCCGGCGGCATGTACGCCGGGGTGCCGCCTTCGTTGACAGCGGGCATGAAGCTGTCGTAGGAATTCGCCATGCGGCTCGACAGGCCCATGTCGGAAAGCTTGGTGACGATGTGGGTCTCCGGCTGGATGTCGAGAAGGATATTCTTCGGCTTGACGTCCTTGTGCACAAGGGAACGGCTGTGCATGTATGCGACCGCTTCAAGTATCTGCATGAACAGCGGGATCGCGTCGGCGAAGGCAAGGCGCTTTTCCGGGGCTTTGCGGATGTACTGGTCGAGATTGCCGCCGTTGGCGTATTCAAGCACAAGATAGGGGCGTTCGCCGGCGAAGCCGTCGGCAAGGTAGCGGATGATGTTGGGATGGTCCAGTTGTTTGGTGATCTGGATTTCACGTTTGAAGGAATCGAGTGCGCGGCGCTTCTTCAGGGTGCGGGTCAGCATGATCTTGATCGCCACCTGGGAGCTTGAGGCGAGGTCCAGCGCCTTGTACACCGCGCCCCTGCCGCCGGTGCCGATGCGTTCCATGATGCGGTAGCCGTCGATGTCGGGGAAGATGGAACTGGATTCCTCCACGCTTTTACGCGTTTCCCCTTCGGCAACATGCCTGCCGCCGCGGTAGACGGGAGTTGCTCCAGTCGGCGGATCGCCTACGCCGAGCCGGAACTGGTTGCCGCCCGCGATGATGATGTCGCCGTCCTTGAGAGTGATGAATTCGGTCGGCGGCTTGCCGAATTTTCCGCCATAGAGGGTGTCGTTTATCACCAGGCCGTTCGTCGATCCAATGTCTATGGCGCGTACACGGTTGTCCGAAGTGTCGATGAGGAAATGCAGTTGGCTCGCTGACGGGTCGGAGGAAAGGTTTACCGTCGCCTTGTTGTACCTGCCGAAAATAAACACCGGCCCGCCTTCAAGAATGAAGGTATTTCCGGAGAGGGAACCAGAGGTACATTGCAGAAAGACCTTGTCCAAGCAAATTCCTTATGTCACCTATCCCCACCATATATTAGTAAAATGGTTCTAATCAAATAATCATATGAATCACAAAGAAAATAGCAACGCTTTGCAATTTTCCCGCATACCGGTCAGGCTGAACTCTTTGATTTCCGCAGGGAATAGGCAGCTTTGCCATGAGGCAAGCTCGAGCGTTTCGCCCCCCGATGTCGCCAGGGCAAACCCCATCAGGATAAAGACGACGCTGCAGGTTCGGCCGTCCGTTTTGAAGGTGGTCGGGATTTTGTAGTCGAGAGCAAGCTGTTCGACCGTGAAATTATGGTGGGTGAGAAGAACTTGGCGCTTGTCGCCGGACTTCGGTTTGGTGATGCGGATGCTGGCCGGAGAGACTTTATGCCGCATGGCGGCTTTAAGTGCATCGTCAAGGTGGAGTTCCCTCGCCGGCTTGCGGTTCCAGTCGTAGACGCGGTAGCTTTGGTTGCAGGGTTGGGACATTTCCAGAAAGGTGAGGCCTTTTCCGGCCGAATGCATAAGACCGGCGGGCACCGAGATAAAGTCCCCGCTACGGACCGGAATCATGTTGAGATAGTGGTGCAGCTTTCCTTCCGCGATGGTGAGGCGGAGTTCGTCCTCCGACATCGCCTTGGAGAGTCCGTAGTAGACACTTGCCCCGGGTTCGGCGTCGAGAATATACCAGGCTTCGTGTTTGCCGACCGCGTGAGGCCCCATGGTCTCGTGCGCCAGGTTGTCACTGGGGTGGACATGCAGGGACATGTCCTCGCATGTCTCCAAAATCTTGAGGAAGAGGGGGAAATGGTCGACAGCCAGTTTTTTGACGTTTTCGCCGCAAAGCCCGGCGGGGTTGGCCTGGAAGAGGTCATGGATCGAACGTCCCGAGTCTTTGCCGTTGGCTATTATGCTGGAGGACGCTTCGATGTCGAACAGTTCCCAGCTCTCGCCTATTGGGCTTTTGACGGGTGTTTCGCTTCGAGAAAGAAGCTTTGTTCCTCCCCAGATGCGGCGCTTGAGTTGCGGTTTGAAAACAAGGGGTATCTTCATCGTATCGCGTCACCATAGGGAAGGGTATTGCCGCTTCCGGTCAGCGGTACGGCAATGCCATGCAAAAACAAATAAATAAACGTATTTATACATCCTAAGGAAAGTGGCGGCGCGAATCCACCAGTATTACTGATTTCGCATAAAAAAATGAATGCGGTCCCGGGCTCCGCCTAGGACCGCATTCACACTTCTAACGGATTGCTCCACGCTTTCGCGATGTAGCTGGGTATAAATCCGCCCTTGGTGTATGTATGCCTTGTTTCGGGGCGGGGAGCCTGGCCGTGCGGGCCCAGGCGGCTGAAACAGGCGTAGAAAAGGATTAATCTTCCTCGAAGAGACCTTTGGTCAGTTCTTCCCAGTCGACGTTTTCAATATCGTCGTCGCTGATGGGATCGACTTTGCGGAAATGTTCGAATTCCGAGGCGGAGGAGAATTCCACAAATTCCCGGTAGCTAAACGGCGTGGAATCCCCTTCGGGGTCAATGGATTTCCTGAGCGCCAGCTCGGCGCGCTCGAGTTTGCGGCGATTGGCGTTATGGCATTGGGCCGCCTCCCCGATGCGTTGCGCGATCAGGCGCATGACATCGGAAGAAGATTTAAAGCGGACAGCCAGTTCTCGCATAATTTCCTGACGGCGGCTATCATTGTCGTTCATAAGCTTTCTCCGGGTGTTCGCACTCGCCGGCATTGATACAGGAATATCCTCGTCGGCACTGTACGGAAAATTTGCGGATTTTCACAACCGCTGGTTTATTCTATCGGAGGAAATGTCGGAAGTCTTGACCCGAATGCATCATCTCTTTTCGGAAAGTATTCTCGCCCTTAGAGTTCCGATAATTTTTTACCAATAGCATTTAATTTTCCGTTAATAGATTCTCGGTTGCGGTTTCATGGACTTTAGCTAATATTGGTATTTTTAGTGATATTTTGCGGGAAAGCCGGTGGGAAACGATGATGACGACGGTCAGGGCGAATTACATAACCTGTTTACAGACAGAGTTTTCGCTGCGCCTGGCTTTTACCCATAATTTAGCCGAAAGAACCACTGTCAGCACCATCCTCGTTCGGGTAGCAGATGAGGGTAAAAATGCGGGCTGGGGACAGGCATTGCCGCGTAACTACTTGACTGGCGAGACGATAGACTCATGCCTGCAAGACCTTACCACACATTGGCCACAAGTAGTGGAAATAGTGGTTTTTCCCAGATTGAGTGATAAAAAAGGCGAATCCACTGCCCATGTTTTTCTCGATTCCCTCCTTCCATTGTACGAGCAGGCGGACAACAGTCGAAAGAATGCTTCCTACTCCGCTTTTGAGATTGCCCTGGTGGACCACCTGTGCCGTGTCAACAATATTGAGGGCGGATCCATGTGGGGATCGCCACCCGGGACTGTGCCGCTGGTCGGTGTGATCCCCGCGATGGGGGCGAGAAAATCCTACTGGTTGGCTCGCCTATTGAAATTCCTGGGCTATAACCGTTTCAAGGTCAAAGTGGGAAAGGATGAGGCGGCGGACGCCATGCGGCTGGAGGCGGTGCGAAAAGCGGTGGGCAGCTCGGCCTGGCTGGCTGTCGACGCGAATGCGGCATGGGATGCGGAGGAAGCATGCCGGAGGATTGCCGGTTTAAGAAAATATTCGGTCGCCCTGGCGGAGGAACCGCTCGCTCCTGCTGCCAAAGATATTCTGACCCTCGGCGAATTGGAGAAAAAAACCGGAATGGCGATCATGGCGGACGAATCCATATGCACTCTTGCCGATGCGGAATGCCTGCTCACGGAGGGGTCCCCGTCATGGTGGAACCTGCGGATAGGCAAAAACGGCGGCTTTTCCGGCCTGCGGGCGCTGTCGCGGAAAGCCGCCGAGGCGAATGTAAAACTCTATGGCGGTGTCCTTGTCGGAGAATTGTCATGTCTAGCCGCGGCGGGCAGGGCGGCCATGGGCCTTGTCGGCTACGAATGTATGGAATACGGTTTCCCTCGCGTCTTTGTCAAAGGTGATCCGTTTCGGGGAGGCCCCGGCGGCTATCGCGGTACCGCTACTCCATTGAAGGCGGGGCGGGTTGGGCTTGGCGTGACGAAAATTCAACAGTAAGTACTTTGTGCTTAAACTCCGCTTCCGTAAGGAAATCCGGTGTAATTTTCAAAAAAAACGGAAAAAATCAATTTCTTTTCTTAAGTCGCCCTTGGTACGTCCGCTAATGTAGTACAACGATAAATCGAGAATGAAAACTGGACAACAGCAGTGCAGAATATAAAGAAATATTACTGAATGAAGCCTTTGTTAAGGACGACATATATTAGAGAACTTTTTTAATCGAAGTATTTCTCTTTCCAATGGATGGGTTAATCATGATTAATAACGACTTTTCAAATCCGCTGTCCCGCTACTTCGCCAACCGCGCAAGCAGCAAGAACGAAAGTTCCGCCGCCGATTTGTACAAAAAGTTGCGCGACCGGAAGAATAAAGTCGAAGGCAAGGAAACGGAAAATACCGACTCCACCAACAAGACCGCGTCTGACAAGACGGCGAGCAGCAAATCCTCGTCCCAAAGCAGCGGCTTGAAAGAGCTTCTGGACCGGATCAACTCGGAATTAGACCAGGGCAAGTCACTGGGAAGCGACAAGAAGACGAACAGCAGCGACAAGACCAACAGCACGAACAGCAGCAGCGACAATAAGACCAACGAAAATTCCAATGTCATGAGCTTCACCAATGAAGACATGCAAAAATATATGGAAACGGGCGAATTGAACTTCCCCGAATTCCTCAACGATCTTCCGCTTTTCAGCCAATTCAAGGAAGACCTTGCAAGTGCCTTCAAGTCCCTTGACGGTGCGACTGCCGGCGGCATCAGCGCCCAGTACGAACTCAACTTCCGCTCGGTCCAGATGATCGCCAACGAAGCGGGCGGCTATGATGTGGAAGAGGTTTCCTACAACTTCAAGCTTGACCTCAACTACGTCAAGGCGGCTTCCGGTTCCGACAAGAATTCCAGCCTTTCCGACCTCTTTGGCAGCGGAAAGACCAATCCGTCCCCGACCGACTTCCTCAGCTCCATGAAGGACTACTTCTCGCCTGAAAAGACTTCGGAACGCATCGTCGACTTCTCGACCGCGTTCTTCCCCATAAGCAAACAGTTCAAGGAAATGGGCGACACCGAGGAATCAAGGTTCGCTTTCGCCGAGATCATGAAAAAGGCTGTCCAGAAGGGCTTTGATCAGGCGATGGGAACGCTGGGCAAGGTCACCGGACCCGTCAAGGACGGCATCGACAAGACCCACGAACTGACCTTCAAGGGCATTGACGATTTCATCAAGAACGGCATGGACTGGAAGAACGGCGGCAACAAAACAAACAGCGACAAGAACGACATCTACAGCTCGCTCCAGGAATTCAGCCTGTCGATGAACCAGTCCTACACCAAGAAGTCCTACTCGATTTCCGCCGACCAGGTGAAGAATTACACTTACGGCCAGCAAAACAACACTACGCTGAAGGCGGCCGATCCCGCTGATCCAGCCATCGATGCCCAGGCGTAGTTACTGAAAATAAATCCCCTCCCCAAACCCCAGAGTAGCTGTACGTCCGACCCTCCGTCCCCCCACGGAGGGTCGAGCGCGTTTCACGGCGCGAGAATCGTTTCATTATCTCTTCCGTGTATAACGGAGCCATAGGCCGCCGTTTTCCAGCTTCTGTGCCTCTTCGAGGGAGAAGTCCAGCGGGTTTCCCGGCGTGGAACCGGGCATTGTTTCAAACGCCGTCAGCAGTCCGGACGCGCCTTCCGCAACGGGGACGACCAGCCAGCTGTACTCGTCGACCAGGTCTTCGCGCAGGAACGAACCGTTTATGTAGCCGCCGCCCTCCAGCAGCAATTTCTCAATGCCGAAAAGGTTTTTCAATTTTTCGGCCACAAGGGTGAAGTCAAGCGTTTCCTTGCCACCGAACAGGTAGGAGATACCCGTCTCGCGCAGATGAGCGAGATAGGCGTCCGGCGCCGATTCCGCCAATACTTCCACAATATGGTCACCGTCCGCAGCGCCGATGGTGCTCGTGGTCCAGCCGAGTTTGCCGTGGGCATCCACCGCCACGGCAAATGTTTTCGCCTGCTGGTCTGCGACATGGTCGGTTCTTGGTATCGAATGGGTGATATCTTTCGGGAGGCCAAGCCGGTGGTTCTCCGTGAAATCTTTTTCCATAGTCACCCTGCCGCACAACCAGGCGGTGGCGGAGTAACGTTTGTGGATTTTTTCATACTCCTCGCCCATGGTTCCCATGTTTTTGAGATATCTGCCGATGATTTTCCCGTCCAGGGACGTCAACATATGGCAGACGATATAGGGTCTGTTCATGAAGAGCCTTTCAATGTTGTTAAAATTCCTGGACGGTCGGCCGTATGGTGATCTCGTTTATCCCGGTGTTGTCCGGCTGCGACATCGCATAGAGAATCGCGTTGGCGACGGCGTCGGCCGGGATTTCGTTCTGCTTGTACGCTTCGACAACGGCGTTGCGGACCTTTTCGTTGCTGCTCCCGTATTTGAGTTCCGATTCGACATAGCCGGGGTAGAGGACGGTCGAACGGAACTTGCCCGCCGACTCGACCCTGATTCCTTCGGCCAGTGCTTTTACCGCAAACTTCGTGGCGGAGTAAACCGAATTGCCGGGGGCTGCGACCTTGAGCCCGGCGACGGACGAAATGCTAATGAAATGGCCCGATCCTTGTTTGGTGAAAATCGGCCAGACAGCGGCCACGCCGTAAAGGACGCCCTTGAGGTTGACGTCGATCATGGCGTCCCATTCGTCCGTTTTCCCTTCGGAAAGGAGCGAGTTCGCCATCAGACCGGCGTTGGCGACAAAGACGTCGAGCCGTCCCCGATTCGCCGCGACATCGGCCACCATGGCGGAGACCTGGCTTTTATTCGTCACATCAACCTGATAAATCATCGCTTTGCCGCCTTTCATCGCGATGTCGGCGGCGATTTGATCCAGTTTGTCCTTGCGGCGTGCGGCAAGGGCGACAATCGCCCCCTCGGCAGCGAGGCGGCGGGCGGTCGCTTCGCCAATGCCGGAACTCCCACCAGTAATGACCACAACTTTTCCCGTAATGTTTTCCATCGCATTCTTCTTGTTTACCTCTTGTCCCTCATATTTATTTAAGTATACAAAGTTAGAGTAACTCTTAGTCAAGGGTATTTTCATGAAAATGCAAAAATATATATTTTACTGTATACAATAGGTGAATAAAAACAATTTACAAAAATATTATTTAGTTAAAAAATATATTTTTCTTGCATTGATCATTTACTGGGGTACATTAGACTTGACGGTGGGCTATGACGCCGTTCGGCACGCATGAAAAGGATAGATTCCCATGGCGAGAAAGGCTTCCAAACGGACCGCGGTAGTATATTGCCAGGGCGGGAACAGGGCAAGGCTGAAAGCCGACGCCACCGTGGTTAACGGCGATTGCGCGCAAGCGAAAAGCGATTATCCCGAGGGCATCTTCGAATGTTCGCAGGGCTGCCTCGGCCTTGGCTCGTGCGTCGCCTCCTGCCGTCCTAATGCCATCCGCATCAACAGCCATGGCGTCGCGGAGGTGGACGATGAAAAATGCGTCGGCTGCGGCTTGTGCGTGAAAAGTTGCCCGCAAGGCATCATAGGCCTGGTTTTCCGCGAAAACGTCATCACATCCCGCTGCTCAAACCTGGACAAGGGACCAAGGGCGAAGGAAATATGCGATGCCAGTTGCATCGCTTGCCGGATCTGCGAGAGGAACTGCCCCGCCGATGCGATCACCGTGATCGACAACCATGCGGTGATCGATGAAAGCCTGTGCATTTCCTGCGGCATGTGCGCTGTCAAGTGCCCGCGCACGGTCATTATTGATTCGAACGGTATTTTCAGCCGGGTTTAATCAAGAGGAGGCTGGTCCAATGGGCGAAACATATTCCTTCACGGTCAACGGCACTCTGCGCGAGACGACGGAAAACAAATCGCTGCTGCGCTATCTGCGCGATGATCTCCACCTCAATTCAGTCAAGGACGGCTGCAGCGAAGGCGCCTGCGGAACCTGTACCATACTTGTCGACGGCAAGGCGGTGAAAGGTTGCGTGCTTTCCACCGCGAAGGCGGTCGGCCGGACTATCGTCACCGTCGAAGGGCTGGACGAGCGCGAAAAAGAGGCGTTTGTCTACGCATTTGGCGCGAAGGGATCGGTCCAGTGCGGCTTTTGCATCCCCGGCATGGTGATGGCGGGGAAGGCGCTTCTCGACAAGGTCCCTGATCCCACCGAAGCGGAGATCAAGGTGGCGATCAGGGGCAATATCTGCCGCTGCACCGGCTACAAGAAAATTATCGAAGGCATACAGCTTGCCGCCGCGATTCTCCGGGGGGAGACTTCCATAGAGCCCGCCCTGGAAAAGGGCGATAAATACGGCGTCGGCGAGCGCGCTTTCCGCATTGATGTCAGGGAAAAAGTCCTCGGCTGCGGCGAGTACTGCGACGACGTCGAAATGGAAGGCATGGCGCACGCTTCGGCGGTGCGCTCAAAGTACGCGAGGGCGAAGATCCTTTCCATCGACACCACGAAGGCACAGGCGCTTCCCGGCGTTCTTGCCGTCCTCACCGCCGATGACGTGCCGCACAACAAGGTGGGCCATATCCAGCAGGACTGGGATGTAATGATCGCCGTCGGCGGGATCACCAGGATGAAAGCGGACGCGATCTGCGTGGTGGTGGCGGAGACGGAGGCGATTCTCGAACAGGCGAAAAAGCTGGTGAAAATCGAGTATGAAGAGCTCGAGCCCGTCCGCAATATCTTCGAAGCGAAGGCGGAAAACGCACCAAAACTCCACGAGAAAGGCAATCTTTGCCAAACCCGCCACGTCACCCGCGGCGATGCCAAGAAGGCGCTTGCCGAATCGAAATTCACAGTCACCCGCTCGTACAGCACGCCGTTCACCGAACACGCCTTCCTGGAGCCGGAGTGCGCCGTCGCCTTCCCATACAAGAACGGGGTCAAGGTATACACCTCCGATCAGAGCGTCTATGACACGCGCCACGAAATCGCCATCATGCTGGGTTGGGAAAAGGAACAGGAGCGGATTGTCGTCGAAAACAAGCTGGTCGGTGGCGGCTTCGGCGGCAAGGAGGATGTGTCGATCCAGCATGTCGCCGTACTGGCGGCTCTGAAGGTCCAGCGCCCGGTCAAGATCAAATTTACCCGCGCCGAATCCCTTGCCTTCCACCCGAAGCGCCACCCCATGGAGGGGACATTCACTCTCGGCTGTGACGAAAACGGCATATTTACCGGGCTGGACTGCGATATTTATTTTGATACGGGAGCCTATGCATCGCTGTGCGGGCCGGTCCTGGAGCGTGCCTGCACCCACTCGGTCGGACCCTACTGCTACCAGAACACGGATATCCGCGGCTACGGCTATTACACCAACAACCCGCCCGCAGGCGCGTTTCGCGGTTTTGGCGTTTGCCAGAGTGAGTTCGCGCTTGAAGCCAACATAAACCTGCTGGCCGAAATGGTCGGCATCTCCCCTTGGGAAATCAGGTACAGGAACGCCATCGAGCCGGGCAAGGTCCTGCCGAACGGACAGATCGCCGATTGTTCGACGGCCCTGAAGGAAACGCTGGAAGCGGTCAAGGATGCCTATGACAAGAACCCTGGTCGCGCCGGGATCGCCTGCGCCATGAAAAACTCCGGCGTCGGCGTCGGCCTGCCGGACAAGGGCCGGGCCAAACTCGTAGTCAACAACGGCATTGTCGAAATCTATTCCGCGGCGTCTGAGATAGGCCAGGGCTGCGCCACTGTCTTCATCCAGATGCTGGCCGAAACCACCGGCCTCAGGCTCGAACAGATCCGCAACATGGGCTGCAACTCCGAATTGTCTCCGGATTCCGGCACAACTTCCGGTTCCCGGCAGACGCTGATCACCGGCGAAGCCATCCGCATGGCCGGTCTGGAACTGGCAGACGCCCTTCGGGGGGTCGGCGGCGATCCGGCGAAGTTGGAGGGCCGGGAATTTTTTGCCGAGTATTTCGAACCCACCGACAAACTCGGGGCAGACGTGCCGAATCCGAAGAGCCATATTGCCTACGGCTTCGCTACCCACGTAGTCATTGTGGATGACGACGGCCGGGTCACGGAAGTCTATGCCGCCCACGATTCAGGCAAGGTGGTCAACCCGATCGCCATCCAGGGTCAGATTGAAGGCGGTGTGCTCATGGGGCTTGGCTATGCACTGACCGAGGATTTCCCGTTGAAGGATTGCGTACCGCAGGTGAAGTTTGGAACGCTCGGTCTGATGCGCTCCAACCAGATTCCGGACATCCATGCCATTTATGTGGAGAAACAGGAATTGCTTGGCGTCGCCTACGGCGCGAAGGGCATTGGGGAAATCGCCACCATACCCACAGCGCCGGCTGCCCAGGGCGCGTATTACGCCCTCGACGGTGTATTTCGCACCAAATTCCCAATGGAAAATACCTATTACAAGAAGACGAAAGAGTAGAAAATCACGTTCCCGGTTGCCCCGCATGGAACAACTCCGTCGCTTTGGACATTTCCCGCGGGATATTGATGTGCTGCGGGCACATGTCGACGCACAGGCCGCATTGGGTGCAGCTGCTTGCCGGATTGTCGTCTCCCATGATTCCGGCATAGAAGAGTCGGGCGACCTGCTGCGCCTTCGGATCGTCGGTGAAATGGAACTCGTTGAAGTAGGCAAATACCTTGGGAATGGCCACGTTGCTCGGGCAGGGGAGGCAATAACCGCAGGCAGTGCAGCCCACCTGTATGCGTTCCAGGAAAATTCGCCGAACCTCTTCGACCGCCCGCCTGTCTTGGTCCGTCAGGTCGCCAACAGCCGAGTCGGCGGCGATGTGGAGGTTTTCCTCCAACTGTTCCATCGTGCTCATGCCGGAAAGTGCGGTTGAGACTCCCGATTGATCCAGCACCCAGCGCAGTGCCCATTCGGCAAGCGACCAACCGGGACGGACGTCGTGAAGAATCGCCCTTGCCTGCTCCGGAAGGTTGTTGACAAGAAAACCCCCGCGAAGCGGTTCCATCACCACAATCCCTACGCCGCGCTCTTCCGCCAGTGCCAAACCACGGCGCCCTGCCTGGTGGTCGACGTCCAGGTAGTTGTATTGAATCTGCGCCATCGTCCAGTCGTAGCTGTCCAGGACTTCCTCGAAAAGCTGGTAACGGTCGTGGAAGGAAAACGCCGCGTGGCGAATCCGTCCGTCCCTCAGCGCCTCATCGAAGAATGGAAACAATCCCAATTCCTTCATCTTGGGCCAGACGCCGTCGTTGATGTTGTGAGCAAGATACATGTCGATGTACGGTATATCGAGCCGCCGCAGTTGCTCGTCCAAAAATTTGTCCATGTCGGCACGCGACTCGACAAGCCACAGGGGAAGCTTGGTGGCAACCAGGACTTTTTCCCGGTAGCCGTCCGCCAGCGCCCTGGCGGTTACCGGTTCGCTTTGCCCCGGTTTTGTGTGGTCGTCCGTATGATAGGGATATGCGGTATCCACATAGTTGACCCCCGCGTCGATTGCCCGGCGGATCATGGCGATGGCGGCGGGAATGTCGATTTCAACCGGATTTTCCCCCGTCAGCGGCAGCCGCATGCAGCCGAAACCGAGCTGCGACACCTCAATGCCGCTCTTTCCCAGAGTGCGTTTCGCTATTGCCATGGTTGTGACCTCCTCTAGTTCTCGTGTAAATTTCATGAGCGGCTTGATGTGCCCAAAAAGGATTATGGTGCACACAAGCGCCTGACAGCTTCGACGATATGCTCGGGTCCGGCTCGCTCCACCGTATCTGCTCCCTCCGGGCCCGGTGCGACGAGAGCGCCGATCATGGCCAGCTGGCTTATGAGGGCGAGAAGCGCCTCGGGGGACATGCGTTTATTGATCCGATCTTCTTTCTGGGCTTGCTTAACCGCCCTTATTTTACCGCGTGCGATTTTTTTTACCGCTTCCGACTCGGGCGTCAGGCGTCGAGACAGGCTTCAAGTTGTCTCGATGTGCCGTGCAAGAATATCTCGTCGTCATCCACAAGGGCAATTTCAACTCGTCTCATGCGCCGCCCGCTCTTTGATCGAAATAAACAGGGTTAAAAATGGTCCCGTCATTATATCATGTCTTTCCAGAGTGCAAACACCACTTCAAAATTGACCGAAACAACGTCAAGTTTGACATATGAAACGTAGAAAATCGTCATCACCCAAAAATCAGCCAAAACTACGTCACTTCTGACATGGTCAGCGCATTGACGGAAGCGGTCCCATAATGAATTCTACAGTCTGTCGGTTTTTCACGGCCGCCCCCATTCAAAGGGACGGCGTTTTTTTGCATCCTTTTTCAACAGGAGACTTTCCATGGCGATCCCGGAGAAGATTATCGATTTCGAGGCCCATTATCTCGACAAAGAAATATTCGCCATGATGCAGGGGCGAAAAGACCCGCCCTACTACCATCCCGACACCAAGCTTTTCGTGACCGCTACCGATTTGCCGGACGATGCTGTCCTGGCGATGGATCCGTCACGCCTACTCGATGTGGATGAAGGCAGAATCGCCGCTATGGACGAGGCTGGAATTTCCGTGCAGATCCTCAGCTCCACCATACCTCTGGAATCGTGTTTCAGCCCTGGGGAAGCCACCGCCCAGATGGCGGGGATCAATACCAGATTGGCCGAAATCGTCGCCCGCCATCCCAATCGCTATCGTGGAATCGCCTCGTTGTCGCCTCATGATCCCGCAAAGGCTGCCGTGGAACTGCGCCGCTGCGTTAAGGAACTGGGCTTTGTCGGCTGGCACTTGCACTCTCACATAGCCGATGCGGGGGTACCGTACGCTGATCACGAAAAATACCTTCCCATTTGGGAAGCGGCGGCGGAGTTGGATATCTATGTTTATATTCACCCGTCGCCTCCTTCTCTTCCCGCGTTGCATGGATACGGATACGAACTTTTCGGCTCGCCCTTCGGCTTCGCCATTGACGCGTCCATCTGTATGGCGCGACTGCTCCTGTCCGGATTGTTTGAACGCTTTCCCACCCTCAAGGTCATGCAGGGCCACTTGGGTGAGGCATTCCCTTTGCTGGTCGAAAGGATGGACCACCAAATCGCCACCAAGGCTATATTCTATAAATTGCCCAAACTCCCCGGCGATTACTGGCGGAATAACGTTTGGTGCAGCACCAGTGGTTGCTATTCACCCGACGCCTTCACGATGCTCCGTAGCCAAATGTCCCTGGACCACGTCGTTCTCGGATCCGACTATCCCTACGAAAATCCCGCCGACTCGACAAAATATCTGACCGAACTGCCCCTCACCGAGAACGAACGCGCTAACATTGGCTACCGGAGCGGCGCGGCATTGGGTATCCGGCTGGAGTGAAGATGGACGGAAGCGCCGCACGCATAACGTCACTCGAGACGGATCCGCCGCGGCGGCTCTTATTCCGCTTTGCCATGCCGGCCGTCGTATCGATGCTGGTGATTAGCCTATACAACGTGGTGGATCAGCTGTTCATCGGCCACAGCGTCGGCTACCTTGGCAATGCCGCCACCAATATTGTCTTTCCCGTCAATCTCCTCACCATCGCCGTCTCGATGATGATAGGGGAAGGCGCGGCTGCCCTCTATTCCATCCGTCTTGGGCAAAAGAAGACGGAAGAGGCGAAAACCGTCATCGGCTGCGCCTTCATGACCATGGCGGGCATCGGCGTCGCTTTCGCCGTCGCATGTTTTTTCGTGTTGCGGCCTATATTGGGCTTTCTCGGCGCGACGGACGTGGTCATGCCCTATGCCCTCGATTATGCCGGACCGGTCTTATGGGGCATCCCGTTCCTCGTCTGCGCCCCGGGACTGAACGGGATGATTCGGGCAGACGGATCGCCACGCTATGCGCTCTTCGCCATCGGCTCCGGCGCGGTGGTGAACATCATCCTGAACACCATACTCATCTTCGGTCTGGATATGGGCGTGTGGGGAGCTGGCATTGCCACCGCTTTCGCCCAATTTTTTGGCTTCTGCATTTCCATGCATTATCTCGCCGTCCGGAACCGGGTCGGCTTGCGGCGGCGGCATGTACGGTTCGTCCCCGGTCTGGCCGTGAAAATCCTCGCTTGCGGGGTGCCGGCCAGTATGGCGCAGGTCTCGGTATCGGTGGTATTGGTGTTGTTGAATTATTCGCTGGTGCGCTACGGAGCGGCGTCGGAGTATGGCGCGGAGATACCGCTTGCCGTGACCGGCATCGCCATCAAGGTGAACCAGATATTCTTCTCCATTCTCATGGGCATCGCCATAGGGTCGCAGCCGATCATTGGTTACAACTTCGGCGCCGGGCACTACGGGCGGGTCAGGGAGACGTTTTTCCTCTGCCTTCGCGCGGCGTGGTGCGCGGGGCTGATTGCGTCGGCGCTGTTTGTCCTGTTTCCCCGCGGGATAATCGGCCTGTTCGGCGACGGCGGGGAGCTGTATGGCGAATTCGGAGTGCGCTGTTTCCGCACCTTTTTACCGCTGGCATTCTTGAACGCGCTGACCCTTCCAGCAGGCGCGTTTTTCCAGGCCATGGCGCGGGTGCGGTACGCGGTGGCGATTCAACTGGTGCGGCAGGTGCTGTGTATGGTTCCGCTGGTGCTTGTGTTGCCGCATTGGTTCGGACTGGACGGGGTGTTATTGGCCGGGCCGGTGACGGATGTTTTCGCCTTCTCTCTAGCGTCGGTATTGGTGGTTCGAGAGATGGGGCGGTTGGAGTCTGCGCGTGGGACGGAACTTCCGATCGTCATCATTAATCCAAAATGACATAGTATCGAGTAAAAGTCAGTTTTAGAGGAGTAGCCATGAGGCAAAACACATGCATCTATGCATTGTCGTACTAGGCGTGTGTTTAATGCTTTCACGCCAAACCTTATCTGCCGGAGACTGTCGACGCGGCCTATCTTGATCGGCTCGAGTAGTTGCTCGGTCCGCCCCATCCCGCTTTCCAGAATCTTGGAACTGCCTTCGCCAATGTGACCAACACCACGCAAAGCGTGTCGGAAAGGCGTTTCGTTGCCGGTCAGCTTAACGGCGAATATTCCGCATATGGCTAACATCACCCTCTCCGCCGACGCGGCGATGGGGGTGGCGGTGTCGATCTTGATGTCGTCGTTCGCCATCAGCAGCATGCGCGAACCGGCGGCCGCGCCGGTCAGGTCGAAGGGCAGGGTTTTGCCCGGGCCAGTGAAGTCGAGGCTGCCCAGGCCGTCCAGGTCAGCGGCGATGGAGTTTTTCCTGTTCGTGGCTGGTTGGCGCTCTGCCAATCTCGGGCGGGCCGACGAGAAAACACCGGCTCGCGAATACGCACGGCCGGCGGGATGCGAAGGAGTCGAGACCATTGAAGCGTTTCTCGATTCGACCGCCCTGACGCCACGCGAACGGGAAACGGCCGTTCTGCTTCTGCGGGACGCCCCCACCACCGACATAGCCCATGCCATGGGCATTTCCGAAAGCACCGCAAAGAAGCATATATTGAGAGTTCTGCGCAAGTTCGGCGTCCCCAGCCGACACGCCCTCGTACTTCGAAGCGTTATGTCGGTGCGGTCGCCGACAACCGTCCTGACGATGTCTAGGGAGATGGCCGTGCGCCGCAAAATGATTCGACGCGAAGCATACCGTAAAACTCGGCGCATTCCCAAAAATGATCATCATAATTCACTGTTTATCTGGTGATCTTCGCCAATCCGGGTCATAGTCGTGACCATCGCCATGATCGGATCGTCCTCCCGCAGCGCGACGCGGTTCTCCAGGGCGATTTCCCCGTATGAGTCCCGCGATGTTCGCCTGCGTATGGTGCAGTCTTCAATGGGCGACACTTCCCGCAAGTCTGCCGAAGTTTACTTCCACCCGGACGAGGAAATGCGGCCCAGGTACGCCAGAAAATTGTCGCAGAATTGTCACAGAAACTTGCAATCGACCACGATTCTTTGCAACTGGATGCTATTATCCACTATCTCAAATCCGGTGTTTACCTCTGGCCAGGTTGTTCTGCTAGTTTATTGACAATAAAAAAGAGAGGCCGTAAATCGTTATGATTTACGGCCTTAAAAAATTGGTGCCGACAACAGGACGTGGCTTGAACTTTTCTGGGACGCACTTAGAGACTCTATCCATAATTCTCCGACGGCTCTCCGACTTATAGTCAGCCTGATGCGGTAAAGATCCGGCACAGTCAAGTTGGCTAAGAGCCTATCCGAATAGGCGATTTTCCTTTTTCAGCTTGTTGAATATGAT
>DAIOFH010000021.1:0-2931 GCA_036745875.1 Planctomycetota bacterium
ATAAAATATTATTGCAAATATACTTTTGTTGATTATACAAACCTCTTGCCGATTGACGATTTTGCAGGTTAAAAAGCGTATGCCTTCATGTTATTATATACTATTTAATAACTTAAAAGCGTCCCCCCTCCAACTCCGGTTCGGCGGAAAACTTTTAACTCCGCTCTTGCGGCGGAATGTCTTTTCAGTATAGTCGTAGGAAATTTCTCAGGGCGGGGTGAAAGTCCCCACCGGCGGTAACTCGGGTTGTTCGAGAAGTCCGCGAGCATTTTTGACGAAATGCAGATCTGGTGCGAATCCAGAACCGACGGTTGACAGTCCGGATGGAAGAGAAGAAGTGGTAAAACGCGCTTTTGGTCATGGATAGCGATTTTCCGCCCGGGCGGAAAACGCGCATCGGATGCAATAAGCAAAGTCACCCCCTTCTGCCCTGATTCTTTCCTGTTCCTGAAGGAGAATCAATGGACGAAGCACTCAGCGGCACCCCCCGCCAACGTGTGGAACTAGCGCTCGAAGCGCTGAAAGCCGGAAACGGCATCATCGTCGCCGACAATGCCGACCGCGAAAACGAAGGCGACGTCATCTACGCGGCAGAATCACTGACGGACAAACAGATGGCGCTCCTGATCCGCGAATGCAGCGGTATCGTCTGCCTGTGCCTGACGCCGGACAAGGCGAAATCCCTCCACCTCGACTATATGGTCAAAGACAACACCAGCCGTTACGGCACCGCATTCACCTGCTCCATAGAAGCGGCCGAAGGCGTCACGACCGGCGTGTCGGCGAAAGACCGGGTGACAACAATAAAAGCCGCCGTCAATCCGGCGGCAAAGCCGTCCGACCTGAACAGGCCGGGACACGTCTTCCCCCTAATAGCCAAGGCGGGCGGCGTTCTCGAACGCAACGGCCATACGGAAGCGACTGTGGATATGATGAAGCTGGCAGGACTGCAACCGGCGGGAGTGCTGTGCGAGCTGACCCTGTCGGACGGCAGGATGGCGAAAATGCCCGAACTAATGGCGTTTTCGAGGCAGGAAAACCTCCCGCTCGTCACGGTGGAAGATATTGCCGAATACCGGAAGCAGCAAGAGAACTAGAGCATTTTAAGAATTTTCGTGAATATTAGGATTTAGTCGCGCCATCTCCCTTACGCTATATTCCGCCAAACTACCGGCGAAATAAAGCTATCGGTCGAGCTCGCGTCTAAAACCTATATTCACAGAATTTCTTAAAATGCTATAGCATACGGAGTGGATTTTCCCCCTCACCCTGGCCCTCTCCCCCATCGGGGGGCGAGGGCATCATGAGCAGGGTTTTTCGTAACGGTCAACCAGGGTTCACATGCCGGGGCGTTTTGCCCGCAAGAAATACCGTTCGAGTCTCGCCAGGGCTGCGCATGCCACAGGGATTCACCGGCTTATTTGGTCATGGCGAGGGGGAGCGGTCCCATCATCAACACCGCACCGGAGTACCTTTACGATTCCCGCTAGCCTTCCCGGCCGAATCGCCAAAGCAGCGTCGACGAGGTCTCCCCGGTTTTCTCCATCCCTGATTTGAGACACACGCGCTGAGAAGCAGGATTATCCTTGTCGGTCTCGGCGATCACCGACCTGACGCCCGGCTGTTTCATCGCCCAGCGGCAAAGCGCTTCGGCAGCTTCCGTCATGTAACCCTGTTTTCTATGGTCGGCATTGATCCCGTAGCCGATTTCGACCTCGCCCTTTTCATCGGGACAACCTTTGAAACAGGCGCTGCCGATCGACATGTTGGCAGCGACCAGGACGATTTGCCAATTGGTGAACCAGAGGTGCTGCCCGGGATGCGTCCGGGCCATATCGTAAAGCCAGCTCATCGCCTCCAGCTCGTGCCCGCGAAGCGCCGTCCCGGACCGCTCCAGGCCAAGAGCCGTTTCCATCGCGGCCGGCTCATCGAGCAACAGGGCGAAATGGTCGAGCGCCAGCGGGATGATCCTCAGGCGTGTCGTCGCGATTTCTTCCGGGAAAACCATCCATTCACCATTTTCAAAGCGGCAGATGCGTCCAGAGATAGGATATGGGCGTAATCAACAGCAAAGCCGGCAGCATGTCGGTGACGCGGAACAGTTTGATTTCCGCCATTCTGAACCCTGTCGCCAGGATCAGCAAGCCGCCGCAGCCGGAAAAGTCCGCGACCATGCCTGGAGTAAGCAAAGGCGCGATGCTTCCGGAAACAAGGGCGAGACACAGGTAGACGAGAAACATCGGCGCGGCGAGGAGCGATATGATGACGCCGGCATTGGCGGCAAAAACAAACGCGGTGAAAATGTCCAGCACGCATTTGGAAAACAGCAAAGAATTGTCGCCGGTGACGGTCGCATGCATGGCGCCGTAGATTCCCGTCGGCCCGGTGCAGAAGAGGATCACGGCAATGGCGAAAAACTCCAGGTTGCGCGCGCGTTCGGCGGGATCGGCCGGGCCGCCCCTGACGATCATCGCCGCGCACCACTCGCCCGCATGGCGCAGCCGCATTTCCAGGCGACAGACAGTCCCGACAATCACCCCAAGAATCAGCGCCAAAATCACCGCGGGCAGATTCTGCATTTTAATAATGCTGAGAGTGGCCATGCCGAACGTCGCCACGGCAAAAGTCGACGGCAAAGCCAGCTTCAGCCTTTCCGGCAACAGTTTTCCCCCGATGGTCCCAAGCACACCCCCTATGACGATGGCCAAGACATCGGCAATCATTCCAACCGACATTGCTTTACCTTCTTTCCTTCGTTTTTCAAACAACAATAATTGTATACAATTCAACAAAACCCGGATAGTCGATATTAACAATTGACACGATAAAGGCAAGGTTTTGTCTTTTGGAAACGCAAGAAAGATGGGGGAAATGAGTTTTGATTTTTCGACAACCGGAGCGGAAATACGAGGATAACGGGGACATGTAACC
>DAIOFH010000021.1:3031-42319 GCA_036745875.1 Planctomycetota bacterium
TTTTGATTTTTCGACAACCGGAGCGGAAATACGAGGATAACGGGGACATGTAACCTAACTGCCAAACTGTCGGCAATTCGGTTACATGTCCCCCGAGTTCCTCTTGTATTTACTTGCCCTGGCCGTATTTGTTGCGGAAGTAGTCGCGCATGATGGCGATGTTTTCCTTGGAAATCGGCACCGGCTCGCCGATCTGCTTGCACATGTGATAGATTTGTGCCGTCAGTTCCAAAACCTTCGCCGTGCGGAAAGCGCCTTCCATGGATTCGCCGACGCACACCGCGCCATGGGACTGCAAAAGGCAGGCATAGCCGTTCTTGCCGAGCGCGGCGACACAGTTGGCGGCGAGTTCGGGGGAGCCGGGGAGCGCGTATTCCGCGACCTTGATTTCTTCGCCCAGCGACTGCGCGGCTTCGTCCATGACCAGCGGGATGCTCTGCTTCAAACAGGCGAAAACCATCGAGTAAATAGGATGGGTATGAACGACGGCGTTGATTTCCGGACGGCTGCGCATCACGGAAAGATGAAGGTCGAGTTCGATGCTGGGCTTGCGCTCGCCCTCGAGCCTGGTGCCGTCGAGCTTATAAACAAGGATATCGTCGCAGCAACAGGCGTGATAATCCATTCCGCTGGGGGTGATGTAAATATTGCCGGTCGTGGTGTCGCGAAAACTGATGTTGCCCCAGGTCTCCACAGTCAACTGGGAATTGATCATGGTCAATCCGGCGTCAATCAACAACTGCTTGCAATCCATTTTTTTCTCCATTCCTTTCAGCACAGCAAAACATAGGTGAAAACCCTATGGAAAAGCCGGGAACCAAAACGGCGATTCCCGGCCATGGGATCTGGAACATTCTCAAATCCGTCGCATCGGCTCAGTCGACATACTTGGACAGGTACTGCATGTGTTCCTTGACGTTGTCCTTGGCGATGACGCGGCAGCCGGTGTCGATGTACATTTCGTAGGGTTCGCCGCGAACCATCTTGCAGATGTTGATGACGCTGAGTTCACCCATCTTAGCAGGGTATTGGGCGACGGTGCAAAGGAAATCGCCCGCCTCGACCAGGTTCAGGGCTTCACTGACGGCGTCGTAGCCGATGATCTGGATCTGCTCCTTGAGGCCCGCTTCCTCGACCGCGCGAAGGGCGCCTATGCCCATGTTGTCGTTGCTGCAGAAAAACAGCTTGAGGTCGGGGTTGGCGCTGATGATGTTCTGCGCCGCGGTATAGCCCTGGTCGACTTCCCAGTTCGCGGTCTGTTCGGCGACGACGACCACCGCGTCACCCGCGCCCTCGATAAAGCCGTTGCGGCGGTCGGAAGTGTTCTGGTGGCCTTCGATGCCGGTGAGGATCGCGGTCTTGGTGCCCTTGGGGAATTTATTCCTGACGAATTCGCCCGCCAGCTTCGCGCCCTGGAAGTTGTCCGTGCCGTAGAAGGGGATTTCAATCCCGGCAAGGGCGGCGACGTCCTTGTTGATGAGGGTGTCGGCGTTGACAACCGGCACGCCCTGCTCTTTCGCCTTGCGCAAGGCGGTTTCAAGGCCTTCCGAGGCGCTCGGGACGATGATGAGGCCGTCGACCTTGTTGGACAGCATGTTTTCGATGATGGTCAATTGGGTCGCCGCACTGGCGTGCTGGTCGCCGGCTTGGATGTCTATCCTGCAGCCAAGCTCCTTGGCCTGCTCGCGCGCGCCATTGGCAAGGGTGATGTGGAACTCATTGTTCAGGGTCATACCGGCGAAGCCGATCGTAATGTCCTTGTAGTCTTTCGGTTGTCCTGCCTGCACGGTCGTGCACAAAACGACGAAAAGGGCCGCGATACCGCACAAAAACAAAGATCTCTTCATAACTCCTCCTTGCAAAAAATTACTTTCCCCTGTCACGCCAGCAACACACTGACGCTGCCCTATACCGATTTCAGTTGAGAATCTCCGTTTAGCGCCTTTGTGGTTCCCTTTTCAACCTTGGTTACAGTATGAAGATATCACACCGAAATCGGTAAACAGGAACGGAGAATCTCAACTGGAAACGGTAATATACCGAACCCGCGCTTTCCACTGCGAAAGAAACATGCCTCCTTTCTTGGCCAAGCCTTATAAATCACCCTGATTCCCACTTGCGGAACCTCTTAATCATTCAGCCTTGCGTTCACGCGACTTGTCGACATACACCGCGCCGATGATGACCATGCCGGTGAGGATGGTCTGATAGTAGGTCGGGACATTGAGGATCTGCAGCCCGCAGGTCAACGAGCCGAGAATCAGCGCGCCGACCAGGGTGTTCCCGATCTTGCCCCTGCCACCGGAGAGGGAAATGCCGCCGATGACGGTAGCGGCGATGGCGTTCATTTCGTAGCCGCTTCCGGCGTTCGGGTCGGCGTAGGAAAGGCGGGACAACAGCATGATGCCGCCGATGGCGGCGAAAATGCCGCTTAGGATGTAGGCGCTCATTTCAACCCTCTTGATGCGCACGCCGGAGAGCTTTGCCGCGTTCGGGTTGCCGCCGAAAGCGTAGATATGGCGGCCGAAGCGGGTATAGGACATGACGACAATCATGAGGATGTAAAAGACAAACACATACAACACCGACACCGGCATGCTGCCGACGACCTTGGCGTTCATGATCTTGCCGAGTTCCGGAGGAAAACGGGATATCGGTTTACCGAGATTGATGAGGAGGGCAAGCCCGCGCAGAATCTGCATGGTGCCGAGGGTCGCGATGAAGGCGGGTACCTTGCCGTAACTCACCAAGGCGCCGTTCACCAGCCCCGCAAGCGCCCCAGCGACAATGGCGGCAAGGCAGGCGAGCCAGACCGGCGTCCCGCCCTTGATCATCAGCCCCGCGAAAATGCCGACAAAACCCACCATGGAACCGACGCATAGGTCTATGCCGCTCGTCAGGATGACGAGAGACGCGCCGATGGCGATGACCGCGATGATGGAAGACTGGGTAATGATGTTTTGGATGTTGGTGATCGTGAGGAAATTACGACCGAAGTAATGACAAAGCAGAGTGAAGATGACGATAATCGCCACCGCGCCGATGTAGAGCGTCAACGCGCTCCAGTCGATGGATTTTTCGGTTTTTCTTTCAGTTGCCGTACTGGACATGGTTGCCTTCCGTCACCAAGGGTCAAGAAGCGGACAGCCCACTGAGGGCATAGGACAAAAGCGTTTCCTGGGTCAGATTGTCGTCGTTTTCCAAAACGGTCGAGATGCGGCCTTCGCGCATCACGGCGATGCGGTCGCA
Source organism: Planctomycetota bacterium (assembly GCA_036745875.1). Lineage (GTDB taxonomy): Bacteria > Planctomycetota > SZUA-567 > SZUA-567 > SZUA-567 > DAIOFH01. Next base: position 6,281 of record DAIOFH010000021.1, read on the forward strand.
CATCTTCATGAGTTCCACCATATCGGAGGAGATCATGACGATGGACGCGCCCTCGGCGACCAGCTGTTCCATGATGCCGTATATTTCGTCCCGCGCGCCGACGTCTATGCCGCGGGTCGGTTCGTCGAAAATATAGATGCTTGCCCTGGAACAAAGCCATTTGGCGATGACCACCTTCTGCTGGTTGCCGCCGGAAAGGTTTTTCGCCTCGGCGCGGTGGTCGCCGGGCTTGATGCGCAGGTCCCGCACATACCTGCGGCAGGTCTCGGTGATGTTTCGCTTCCTCAGAAACACCTTGCCGAACTGGCCGAGATTCGGAAGGGCGATGTTGTCCGCGACTGAATGCATCAGCACCAACCCCGCGTCCTTCCTGTCCTCGGACAGATAGACGACGCCCTTCTTGATCGTCTCGTGGACGCCGCCGGTCAATTCTTCGCCGTTGTACAGGACGGAACCGGAGCTGCGCTTGAAATCGCCGATAATGCAACGGGCAAGTTCCGAGCGGCCCGCGCCGACAAGCCCGGAGATGCCGAGTATCTCCCCCTTTTCCAGGGTGAGGTCGATGTTGTGGAGCCGGTTGCGGTAACAGAGGCCGCGGACTTCGAGGACGGGCTGAGGGTTCTCGCGCTTCATCCGCTGCGACTTGACCAGCTTGACCTCGCGGCCCACCATCATCCTGGTGAGGTCGCCTTCGGTCACTTCGTCCAACCCCACTTCGGCGACGAATTCGCCGTCGCGCATGACCGTGCACCTGTCGCCGATTTCAAAAAGCTCCTGCATGCGGTGGGAGATATAGACGATGCCGATGCCCCGCGACTTGAGATCGTTTATCTTGTCGAAAAGCATGCGCGTTTCCTTGTCGGTGATGGCCGCCGTCGGCTCGTCGAGGACAAGGACCTTGACGTCGTTGGAAATGGCCTTGGCAATTTCCACCAGCTGTTTCTGCGCCACGCTCAAGTCGGCGATGAGCGTTTCCGCCGGGACGTTCAGGCCGATCATTTCCATGTATTCCATGGCTTCGCAGAGGGCGCGTTTCTTGTTGATGAACACCGGCCCGCCGTATTCCTTCCCAAGGAAAATGTTTTCGTAGATCGGCAGGTGCGGCACCAGGTTGAATTCCTGGTAGATGACGCTGATCCCCGCGTCCAGCGTTTCCTTGGGCGTCTCGGCGCAAAACGGCCTGCCGTCCACGAATATTTCCCCGCCTTCGCGGCGATACGCGCCGGAAAGGATTTTAATAAGCGTCGACTTGCCCGCCCCGTTCTCCCCCAGGAGCACATGCACTTCGCCGGGACGGACGCGCAACCGCGCCTTCCGGAGCACCTGCACGCCGTAAAAACTTTTGTCGATGTCGCGCATTTCAAGGACGTAGCTGTCCGCCGGAAGGCAATGCGGGTGCGCATCCCCTTCCCTGACTATCGCCTGGCAGTAGTGAACATTCTTCATGTGGTTCATATCCTTATGGGAATGGAAAGGCGATCCTGGTACTGCTTGAGGAATTCGACGTCAGACATTTTCAACGGGGTCGTGTCGCCCATTTCGTAGGTCAAGCCCAGCCCCTGGTATTTCGACAATCCAAGGCGATGATAAGGGAGGAACCAAACCTCCCTGACGTTGCGAAGCCCGGAGACGAAGTCGATAAACCCGTCGACCGCCGCCTCGTCGTCGTTCATGCCGGGGATATAGGGATAACGCACCGAAAGAAAACCGGCATAATTCTCGTCCAGCCACAACAGGTTTTCGATAATCTGCCTGTTGTCCGCCCCGGTCAGTTCCTTGTGGCGTTCCGGGTCGATATGCTTGAAATCGAAAAAAATTCTGTCGGCGACCAAAGCGGCTTTTTCGACCGCATCGCGCGGCGCCTGGCCGCAGGTCTCGATAAGCAGCCCGAACTGCCCCTCCTGCGCCTCCGCGGCAAAGCTGACGATAAAATCGGCATATAACAACGGCTCGCCGCCGCTGAAAGTCACGCCGCCGCCGGAACGCTGGAAGTACGGGGAATCCTTCAGCACTTCCCGGTACAACGCCTCGGGAGTATATTCCTCCCCCATCAGCATGCGCGCCCCGACATAGCATCCGTCGACGCAGGTGTTGCAGAGGGTGCAGGCGGCGAAGTCGGTGATGAACCCCATGCCCTCCCGCCGGGTGATCCCCTTTTGCGGGCAGATGGCGGCGCAGCGGCTGCATCCGACGCAGATGGCGGGCTTGTTGAGTATCTGCGGCTTGCGCGACTGGGATTCCGGGTTGGCGCACCATTTGCACCGCAGGGAACACCCTTTTAAAAACACCACCGTCCTGATGCCGGGACCGTCCTCGGTGGAAAACCTTTCGATATTGAAAACGGTCGCGGTTTGCGTCATGGATAATCCGATGGGTGCAGAAAGTTTCCGGCCGAGCCGCTACGGACAGACCCGGCCGGAGCGGGAGAAGTGTCAGAGGTCTATTTCCACGCGGTTCAGGACATCCATCTGGCAGTCCGGGGCGAGCGCCGTGAACAGTGCGCTGTAGCCGGAGACGCGGACCATGAGGTCCTTGTATTTTTCCGGGTTCTTCATTGCGTCCTGGTAGATGGCGGTGTCCACCACGTTGAACTGGACCTGTTGCGCGTATTTACTGAACAGCACCTTGATCATGTCGATGACGCGCTGGCGGTGTTCTTTCGTCGAGACGGTGTTTTTCGCCAGGCGCATGTTGAAGATCGCGCCTTTCTGGAACCACAGGCTCGGCAGCTTGCCGACGGAGTTGCAGGCGGCGGTCGCGCCGTTCCTTTCGGAGCCGTTCGCCGGGGAGATGCCGTTGTTGACGGGGTCCGAATTCTTCCGCCCGTCCGGGGTCGCGCCGACGGAACGGCCGAAAGCGATATTGCCGGAGACCGGGCTTTGGCTGTAGGAGAAGCAGCACGGCACCGGGCCCTTGCCGTATTTGCTGCTGTGGTACTGGTGGCGATAGCGCGAACCGATGTAGTCCTCGAGTGCCACGATCCACCTGTCCGCCGCCTCGTCGTCATTGCCGAATTTCGGCGCTTTGTTCAGCAGAGCGGCGCGGAGTTCCGGACCGGTGGGGCTGGTGGTCTGGTCCTCGTAGTTGGTCTTCAAGGCGTGCAGCAGCTGCGGCAGTGTAAGCATTTTCTTGTCGAAGACGGCGTATTCGATGCCGGCGAGCGCGTCGCCGGCGCTGATCGTGCCGGCGGTCGGGCCGCCGTCGGCGGAGTACAGGGCTCCGCCTTCCACCAGGTCGAGGCAACGCCCGATGCAGTCCTCCACGAGCGACGCGCGAAACGGGTTGATGTCGTAGAGGCAATGCACATAGTCGTTGGTGTGCTCGGTGACTACCTGGAGATCCATGAAATAAGCGAGCATCTCCTTGTATTCCGCGAAAATTTCCTCCGTTGAGGCGCAGGCGGCCATATCGCGGGAAGTTTTCCTGTATTCGATGCCGGTGCGCGGGTCGCGGCCGTTATTGAGGGTGATTTCGAGGACCTTTTCGACGTTCAGCCAGGGCCCCTTGGCGGCGAAATCCCATTTTCCGGGGATGGACGCTTCGATGCAGCCGTCGGGCGACCAGTCGACAAGATCCTCATCGGCGATGCCCATATCCTTCAGCGTACGCATGAAGGCGAGGTCATTGTAAAACGCGGGCATGCCCCCCTGATGGACGATACAGGCCTCGAGCGCCTCCATCATGAAATCGTCCGGGGTTCCCTCGAACCACTTGATGGACACGGAGGGGGTCACGAGCTTGAGTTCGGCGCAGGCCTTGACGCACATCCAGGAGATGTCGTTGGTCGCGTCCCTGCCGTCCACGGTCTGGCCGCCGACTGCGAGGTTGATAAACATCTGGTAGCCGAGGAAAAACTCGGAGTCCGGCCAGGAGCGGAGCTTGTTCAGTTCGTTGCATTTGATGAAGAAGCATTCGAGAATGTCGAAGGCCTTTTCCTTGTTCAGGGTTCCGTTCTCGATGTCCCGTTTGTAATAGGGATAGACGTACTGGTCGAAACGGCCGAGGGAAATGGCGTGGCCGTTGGATTCGAGATGCACCGCCAGAAGGATCAGGTAAATGGACTGCACCGCCTCGTGGAAGGTCTTGGCGGGATTCAAGGGGACATTGCGGCAGATGTCGGCGAGTTCGGAAAGTTCCGCCTTTGTCTCCGGATCCTTCGCGCGGGCCGCGGCCTTGCCGCATTCGGCCGCGATGCGATTGGAGAAGTTGACGACGGCCTCGTTCCCTTTGATGACGCCGTCGAGGAAGAATATTTTCTTCACGCCGTCCGGTTCCTTGGGGTCGATTTCGGCGCGGCGCTTTTTGGCGCGGTCGAGGACGTCCTTGAGGCCCTTTTTCAGCACCAGCTTATAATCCGGTATTTCGTTGCCAAGCCCTGCCCCGACCACCCAGGTCTCGTCGATGATGCCGCTATCCCAGGCGTTGAGGATTTCTTCGGACAGCGATTCGCGAAGATAGCCCACAAGGGTCTTGTCTTCCCAGTATTTGACGCATTCGCGGATGTCCTTTTCCACCTCCGGGTCGATGGAGAACTTGTCGCCGGGGCGGTCCTCCCACCGGAACGGCTTGCCGTCCAGCTCGTCGACAATCCACTTGGTCGAGTACTCGGGATAAATGGGGGAGGCTTTCGGCCATTTCGCCTGGTTGCCGACGATCAGTTCCCCCTCCTTGACCCAGACGGTCATCTGGTCCAGAACATCGTAATAGCCCTGTGCGCGGCGAATAGGGACGGGTTTTTGCGAATTTCTTTTGATGGACTCGGTGAAGATCTTGCAGCGTTCGGAGCAGATTTTCGGGTCCTGTTCGAACAATTGCCATCTCAGGCTTTCGATCCGTTTGTTCATGGCATACCTCGCTTTCAACAAAGACGTCTCAATTTCTTACGCCGTAAAAACCGAAGACTCGACAGATGCGGACACTATCCGGCGGATATCCGCAAGGTTCGCGGCTGACCCTTCATGAAGAAGCTGTGCGCCCAGTGTACCGAGGGATGTCGCCTCGAACGGCCCGGCAATGACCTTTTTCCCCGTCACCCTGGCGGTGATCTGGTTCAGGAGCCGGTTTTTGCTGCCGCCGCCGATGATGTTCAGGACGTCGTAGCGCTTGCCGGAGACTTTTTCCAGGTCGAGAATGACTTCCCGGTAGCTTCGCGCCAGTGATTCGTACACGATGCGGAAATAGTCGGCATCCTTCTTCGGTTCCTTCTGGCCGGTTTTCTTTATATAAGCGGCGATGGCGTCCTTCATGCTGAGGGGATTGAAAAAGTCCTCGGCATTGGGGTCGAATATGGCCGGTTCACTGTCAAGACCGTCAATTTCTGCGACGATTTCGTCCCAGCTGCGGACGCCGGAGGCTGCGTCCACTTCCTTCTTCAGCCGCTGGGCGATAAACAACCCGGCGGAGTTTTTGAGCAGGGTGATGGTGCCGAGGATGCCGCCCTCGTTCGCCAGGCCGGAAGCATAGACCTGGTCGTTGACGAGGGGTTTTTCAAGTTCGACGCCGACAAGGGACCAGGTGCCGGAACTGATGAACAGCGGGTTGTCGTCGGGGGACGATGTGGGGATGGCGAGAACGGCGGCGGCCGTGTCGTGGGATGGAACGCTGACGACGGTGAAGCGGTTGATGCCGAGTTCTTCCGCTATGTCCTTCCTCAGCTTGCCGCGGGGCTTGCCGTGCGGAATCACCTCGGGGAAGAGGGAGCGGTCGAGATGGAACTTCTCGAACACCGACGCGGCGTAACAGGCGTTTTGGACATCGTAGAGCTGTGTGGTGCTGGTGATGGAGCTGTCGGTGTTTTTTTCGCCGGTGAGGAAAAAGTTCAACAGGTCGGGGATGAGGAGGATGCTTTTCGCCGAGTTCCAGTAGGAGGGAAACTCCCCGCGATAGCCAAGCATCTGGTAAACGGAGTTGATCTTGTCGCACTGGATGCCGGTGGCGTCGAACATGAAGCGCCGGTCCGCGTCCGAGAGCGTTGACAGTCCGGTTTGGCCAAAGGAGTTCCGGTAACAGAACGGATTGGCGAGGAGGAGGCCGTTTTCGTCGAAGAGCCCGTGGTCTATGCCCCAGGTGGATATGCCCGCCGAGTCGATCCGTCCGGCCAAGCCGTGGGCCTTGCGGAGACCTTCCTTGATGCGTTCGAAAATAAAGAGGATATCCCAGTGCCAGACTCCGTTGACAAGGATTTCACGATGGGCGACCTGGTCGATGAGGGTTGCGGAGCATGTTTCTCCGTCATAGCGTCCGAGGACGATGCGGACTGAGGAGTTGCCGCAGTCGATTGCCACCAGGTTTACAGCGTCTTTTTTCATGGGCTGACCATTCATTTCCACAGAGTGAGTTTGTGCGAGCTTCAGACGTTATGGCGGAACGCAAAGAGTGGGACGACAAAGCAGCGCTAGTGAATGGAATTAGTTTCAGGTGTAATATTCTGGCTTTGTGATAAAAATATGAATGTGTGTGACATGTTTCTTATGTAACTAGTTTCATAATAATAGAAACCCATGGCTTTGTCAAATCATTTTTAGCATATTCCTCAAGTTTTTTTGCAATAACTCCATTTATCAGGCTTTTTTGCCTAGTTTTCTTATGAGTTACGATAAGTTTATTCTATCTGAAGCATGTTTCATGTTTCTAAAATACTCCTTGACTATTTTGCCCTGACCGCTATTATTACACTGGTAAATGCAAAATTAATTTCATGGCGTGCGCGTGGATAAGCTATAATGTTCCAGGGATATGCCGAGGGTAATGCGCAGTGCGTTTTCGGAAAACATAGGCCCCCTCGTTGCGTTTTCGGGCTCAAGTTGAATCAATCAAAACGCGCAAGGTCTGAGGGTCAACTATTTGCGAAAACGCAATAGTGACTTTGTAGGCATAAATATCAAAGGAAACAAATGGCGGGACCATCGGAGAAATCATATCTAAGCATGCGTGACATTGCCAAACTCGCCGATGTCTCTCCAGCCACCGTATCACGGGTAATCAACAAATCCGGTTATGTCTCCTCCGCGAACTTCGCCAAGGTGATGCAGATAATCGAGCAATACGATTATGTCCCGAACCAGACGGCGAAAAACCTCTTCGCCAATGTTTCCAATTACCTCGCCATCTTCGTTTTCGACATGGCAAACCCGTTTTTCAGCAGCATCGTCACCCACCTCAACCAGATTTCCTTCGACCACGGCTATACCTTGCTGATTTTCGACACCGGCAACCAGCCGCAGAAGGAGAGCGAGTTTTTCAATCGCTGCCAAAGCATCCGAGTCAAGGGGATCATCTTCACCGAAGGCACCAGCCGCAACCTTCCGATAAAGCCGTCTCTCCGGAAATCCCTAGTCTTTTTCGACCGCGCGAGCCCCGGCACGGGCTACCACGCCATCCGCTCCGACAACAAAAAAGGCATGCGTCTCGCGGTGGATTACCTCTATAACCTCAACCACAGGCGCATAGCCTTCATCGGCGGTCCGGAGAAGTACTTTACCGCCAAGGAGCGCAAGGAAGGCTTTATGGAGGCGATGGATGCCCGAAAACTCGCCTGCCGCCCAGAATACATGCTGATTGACAACAACTTCGCCCGCGCCGACGGCAGGGCTGCGTTCAACCAGGTCCTGTCGCTCCGGACGGTCCCGACGGCGGTCGTCTGCGCCAACGAGCAGCTGGCACAGGGCTTCATCCTCGCGGCGCAATCCAGGGGCGTGCGCATCCCGGAGGACATTTCGGTGATCGGCTACGACGGCGTCGACCCGGACGGCACCTACCCGACCCTCACCTCGATCAGGCAAAACACCCGCGAGATCGCCCGCCTCCTTTTCAAGGCCATAGCCGACGACGAGGACTCGGGCTGCGAAGATATCGACTGTTTCGAACATATCGTCGATGTGGAGTTCACGGAAGGCGCGAGCTGCCGGAAGATCGAACTCGAGAACCCGGTGGCTGCACTGGCGCATCCGTGAAAGAATGCCATAAAAAAATCCCCTGCTCTATCCGAGCAAGGGATCGAAAATACCCACATCACATCATGGCAAAAGACAACACCCGAACCCCGGTGCCTGAACAAAAAACCTATAAATCATAATACAAACTGAACTCGACCGGTTGGGGCAACTGGTTGTATTCGGCCGCTTCGGCGCGTTTGTTCCTGATCCAGATGTCGATGAGGCGTTTGGGGAAGACGCCGCCTTCGGTGAGGAAGTCGTGATCCGCTTCCAGCGCGTCCAGGGCCTGGTCGAGGTTGCGCGGGAGCTGCTTGATCTTGGCCTGCTCTTCCGGAGTGAGTTTGTAGAGGTTGAAGTCGTACGGACCGAAGCCGCATTTTTCCGGGTCGATCTTCTTCTTGATGCCTTCGAGGCCGGCCATCAGAATGGCGGAATAGGCATAGTACGGGTTGCAGGTCGCGTCCGGGCTGCGCAGTTCGAAACGCTTCGCGGACGGCGCTTTCGCATAGGCGGGGATGCGGATGACGGAACTGCGGTTCGATGTGGCGTAGCCGATCGTAACCGGCGCCTCGTAACCGGGCACCAGGCGCTTATAGGAGTTGGTGCTGGGGTTGGTGAAGGCACACAGGGCGTTCGCATGCGTCAGGAGCCCGCCGATAAAGTTGAGAGCCATTTCGCTCAGCTGCGAATAGCCTTTTTCGTCATAGAAAAGCGGCTTGCCGCCCTTGAAGAGATGCATATGCACGTGCATGCCGTTGCCTGCTTCGCCGTAGAGCGGCTTCGGCATGAAGGTGACGGTGCGCTTTTCCTTGATGGCGGCGTTCTTGATGAGGTATTTGGTCATCATCGTCTTGTCGGCCATTTCCAGCATGCCGCCGAATTCGACCTCGATTTCCGCCTGCCCCGATCCGCCCACCTCGTGGTGGTGGTATTTGACCACGATCCCCTGCTGTTCCATCAGCATGCTGACCCTGCTGCGGAAGTCGTTCAGGATGTCGCCGGGGGGTGCGATATGGTAGCCGCCCTTTTTCGGCACCTTATAGCCGAGGTTTTCGTCCATGTCGCCGGCGTTCCATTCGGCCTGGCGGGTATCGAGACGGAAGTGCGAATAGTTGGGCGTGACTGAAAAGCTCACGTGGTCGAAAACGTGGAATTCGAACTCGGGACCGATGCGCATTTCATCGGCGATGCCGGTCTGGCGCATGTATTCTTCGGCATGGTAAGCGACATTGCGCGGGTCCTGGTCGAAACGGCGGTTTTCAGGCAGTTCGATGACAAAGACGTCGCCGATCATCGCCAGGGTCGGCACTTCCGAAAACGGGTCCACATAGGCGGAGCCAAGATCGGGGACAAACACCATGTCGCTGGCTTCGACCGGGGCGAAGCCGTAGTTGGAGCCGTCGAATCCGATACCGTTGTGCATGACATCCTCGGTGAGGCGCTCCACGGGCATGGTGAGGTGACGCCAGCGGCCGGTGAGGTCGATCATCATGAAGTCGACCATCCTGATGGAATGGGTTTTGCAATAGGTGTGCGCTTCATCCAGTTTCTTGAACATCACTCATTCTCCTCTAAAAAATATCATGCATATGTCATGCTTCGCGGACGCGTACAAAATTCAAACACCGCACCGGGGAGGGTCGATAGCCGACCGGCAAAGGCTGTGAACAGCGAGCGGGCATTTCAAGATGTGAATTAAAGGTGGAAATTTTACCCATAATGCTTTTTTTGCCAAGGGAAAAGTATACGGCGGGAATTGAAGGCGTGGGAAATGTACGATGTTATCCTGGTTTATACCCCCTTACCCTCTCCTTATCGGGGTGCGAGTGCACTTTGCGTGCATCCTTCGAAGATGACCGCCTTGCAGAGGATTGCACGCGGTCGCAAGTAAAAACCCCCTCCGGCGAAGGAGAGGGTTGAAGTATATCCCGCAGTAACAGTCCAGGCAGGTCTTATTCCTTGCTGCACGCTTCGGCCATGGAGCAGGCGGCGCAGCCGGAAGCGGCGGCGCGGCGCTTGTCGTGCTCGGCCAGTTCGTGGGCGAAGGAGTTCGCCGTGTGGCAGAGGTGGTCGAAGTGACAGGTGATGATGTCTTCCGCCCCTTCGTGGGTGCCGAACATGCCGTGCTTTTCCACGATTTCCCGCAGGATATGCGGGTGGTCGATCTGCGGGCAAGGGCGGCGGCGGTCTTCATGGAACGGCGCTTTGGAGCGCATTTCCTTGAACGCGTCGGAACGGATGCATTCGCCGAGGCTTTTCTCGTGCACCGAATCCTTGGCGAAATGCACAAACACGCAGGGTTCGACATAGCCCCGCGCCGTCACGTGCAGGTATTTCCGGCCCCAGGCAAGGCAGCCGTCGACGGAATCGCCGTCGTTCCAGAAGTCAAACACCAGAAGCGGCTTCGTCTTCCTTGCCGCAAGTATGCTTTCGCGGCGCTCGACGCGCTGCTTGCCGGTCGGCACCATGCTCAGGTCTGGATCGCGGCCGACGGGAATGTACTGGAAGACCCAACCGAAAGCCGCCCCCCGCGCCACCATTTCGTCCATAAAGGCGTCGGAACAGGAATATTCGTGGTTTTTCTGGGTATGTGTCAGGCTGAAGCCGAACAGCACGCCGTGGCGCTTCAGGTTTTCCATGCTGGCGACAACGCGCTTGTACGCGCCTTCGCCGCGCCTGGCGTCCGTGAGCGTTTCGTCGCCTTCGATGGAAATGGCCGGGTAGATATTGCCCAGGCGCGCGAACCGTTCCGCCATCGCGTCGTCTATGCGCTGGCCATGGGTATAGATCATGAAAAACATATCGTCGAATTCGGCGGCGATTTCTTCGAGGTGCGGCCAATAGGTCGGCTCGCCCCCGGTGACGGCGATAAAATACATGCCCATTTCATCCCGGGCTTCCCTGAGGATTTCACGCACCTTGTCCTTGGAGAGGGATTGGTCCTTGGGGTATTTCCAGGCATAGCAACCGGAGCAGCGCAGGTCGCAGGCCATGGACGGCGACATCAGCAGGAAAAACGGCGGGGTCTCGCCGTATTTCGCCTTGTACTTCGCACGAGTGTCGTCGCCGACATGGATGGTGTGGAAGAAAAGGTTGAAGGCCAGCTTTTGCTGAGTCTCCCTGGACAGGCGGGGAAACGCGCCCTTGGCCATGTCGAAAAATCCGCGCGCCGCGTCGACGCGCCTTTCGAGGTCTTCCGCGCTGCCGGTGTGCTGCTCCGTCATGCGCTTGATGCCGTGCTTGCTGAAACGGTCCATCATGGCGATGAGAGTGTCCGGGGAATGCTTGGACAAGGCAGGCAAAAATGCCGACATGCCCTTGCCGATCAGATAGTTTTTCAGGTCGCCGATTTTAACCATGTATGCTCCTCAAGTTGAGCTACCCCTCTGCTGCATACCTGCCGGCAGGCAGGAGAAATGGTACAATATCACATCTCGCTATGCTTAATTAGACCCATGCCGGGGCGACAAGTCAATACCTAACATTTTTTCCCAAATCGCGAAAAACAGCCATAAATAACCACAAACCGCCTCCTTTCGGGAGGCGGTTCGGGTTTCGCACACATTTTCATCACAGTATTATGGGAGATTATGCCAACATGGTGCCGGTCTTGACAAAACGCGCATGCCACGACAACGCCTCGTCGAGAAGGACCGGGGTGTGCTTGCCGACGGACGATTCCTTGGCGCGCTTGAAATAATCAAGGAGTCCAGGACGGTAATCCGGATGGGCGCAGTTGTTGATAATCGCTTCCGCCCGCTGTTTCGGCGAAAGCCCCCTGAGGTCCGCGAGCCCCTGCTCGGTGACGATGACCTGGACATCCTGCGTGCCATGGTCGACATGGCTGGCCTGCGGCACGATGGAGGAAATCTTGCCGCCCTTGGCGGTGGACGGGGTCATGAAGATGGAAATCGAGGCGGAGCGCGCGAAGTCTCCGGAGCCGCCGATGCCGTTCATGGCCCTGGAACCCATGACATGGGTCGAGTTCACGTTGCCGTAAATGTCCGCTTCGATGAGGGCGTTCATGGCGATGCAACCGAGGCGGCGGATGACTTCCGGGCTGTTCGAAATGTCCTGAGGGCGCAGGATCATGCGGCCCTTGTACTCGTGCATGGTCTTGTTCAGTTCACCGGCCATATCGGGAGAAAGGGAGAAGGCTGTCGCCGAGGCCATGCGGAGCTTTCCGGATTTCATCAGGTTGATCATGCCGTCCTGGATGACCTCCGTGTATGAGGTGAGGTTTTCAAAAGGCGAGCTCTGGAGCCCGATCAGCACGGCATTGGCGATATTGCCGACGCCGGACTGGAGCGGCAGCAGGTTTTCCGGCAGGCGGCCCTTTTTGACTTCGTGGGAAAGGAACTCAATGAGGTTTTCCGCAATTCTGGTGGAAGCGGCGTCCGGGGCGGTGAAGGGAAGGTTCCTGTCAGGCATTTCCGTCTCGACAATCGCCACGATTTTCTTGGGGTCGACCGTGAGGTACGGCGAACCGATGATGTCGTCCGGCTTCAGGATCGGCACGGGCTGGGTGTTCGGCGCCGGGGCGACGGAATAAATGTCGTGCATCCCTTCGAGGGCGGCATTCTGCCAGGAGTTGACTTCCAGGATGACCTGCTCGGCCTGGTTGAGCCAGGACTGGTTGTTCCCCACGGACGACGACGGGACAAGCCTGCCGTCCGAAAGAATGGCGGTGACTTCCAGGAGCGCGGTGTGCAGCGGCCCGAGCGCGCCGCATTCGGTCAAGCGGGCGGCATGGCTCAGGTGGTTGTCGAAATAACCGGCTTCGCCCTTGTTGATCCTGTCCCTGAGGATGGGATCGGAGTTGTACGGCATGCGGAATTCGATGCCGTTGACTTCAGCCAGCGATCCGTCAAGTTCCGGGCCTGTCGACGCGCCGGTCCAGAGGTTGACGCGGAAGGTGCGGCCTTCCTCCGTCGCCTGTTTGATCTTCTTGGCAAGGGCCTGGGGGACGGCCTTCGGGTAACCGGAACCGGTGAAACCGGAGGCGCCGATGCTGGCCCCGGGCTTGATGAGTTCGGCGGCTTCTTCGGCGCTCATGATTTTCGAGCGCAATGCGTCGTAGGCAACTCTGCTGTGATCGATCACGACAACTACTCCTTTATTGCGTTTTGAATGACAATTGACCATTCCTTGGCGCTTTTCGTCATATTCCGATTATTCCGCAAGACGCCACAAGGAACCAGTGGTTCATTAAAAAGCGCTACCTTGAAAACTAAAAGTCGTTCTTCATACGTTCCAGCATGACCTTGGAATCCGCGTATTCGCGGTATTCCATAATATCCATGCCGGCATCAAAAATATACTCGGTCAAAAGGCTCCGGCATATTTCCCGCAGCTTGTCCGTATTCCACGGCTTTTCAATATAACTGTCGATCTTGGCGAAATTGATCGCATTGATGGTGTCCGAGTGCGTCGCCTGACCGGTCATCAGGATCTTTTTGACATATTTGAAATGGTGCGATTCCTCCACTTTCGTGAGGAAATCCACGCCGAGGGTGCCGGGCATGATGTGGTCGCAGACGAGAAGGGCCAGAGGTTTTCCGGCCGTTTCCAGCTCGTCCAAAACGCCCACCGCCTCGTCGGCGGATTCGCACTCTTCCAAAATGGTCCAGTCGGAAAAAACCCGTAAATCGCGGGCCACGCTAAGAAGAACGTCACGCTGGTCGTCAATGCAGATAATATAGAGCTTTTCCATATCGTTCGTTCCCTTCCTGCCTGCGGTCCTTGTCACCCCTCACGAAGATGACGGAATAATGTGACATACCCTACTTCGACGGCGACAGCGGCAAATAGACGATAAAACTCACCTCCGCCGACGAATTGATCAGTTCAATCCTGCCGTTGTAGCTGTCGACAACCTTTTTGGCGATATACAGGCCAAGCCCCAGCCCCATGCTGCTCCCGGAACCCGATTTGGTTGTGATGCTGGGCTTGAAAAGCTCCTCCTGCAGGGTCGGCGGGATCTTTGGGCCGTTGTTGGCGATCTTGACGCAAAAATCCGTCCCTTTGATCCCGACCGTTATCAGGATGCGCGGATCCTCCGTGCCTGCGTCATTCATCGCCTCGACGGCATTCTTGGCGATATTGACCCAGATCTGCATCAATTCGCTGCTGTTGCCGGCTATCTGCGGCAGGTTTTCCTCCGTATCCATCCGCACGTCGACGTCCCGCAGCGTGTTCCCGAGAAGGTCGAGAGCGCTGTTGATGGACTCCACCACGTCCACCGGCGAACGGGGCGAATGCCCGCCGCTGTTGAGCTGCTTGATGGAATGGATGATGTTGGCGGCGTGACGTCCGGCAAAGCGGATGTCGCGGCAGTTCCTGCCCGCCGCCCAGGCGGTGCGGATCTTTTCGAGGTCGCGGGGCAGTTTCTTTTTCACCACTTCGCCGCCGGTCATCCTGACGATATCTTTGGCGGTTTCGTAACTCACATGGTTGAGCTGCATGAACTCGCGCGCCTTGGTACGCACTTCCGCGGTGGACAAGGCGGCGGCGGACTTCATGCCGCGCTCGAACCACGGCACCAGGTCCGGGGCATAATCCTTGAACAGGTCGCCGACCTGGGACACCAGATGGTCCGACGAACTCATGATCACGGAAGTCGCGTTGTTGAGTTCGTGGGCAAGGCCCGCGGCAAACTGCCCAAGGGTCGCCATGTCTTCCGCGACATGCAGCCGGATGCGGGCCGAGACGCGCTCCTTCGCCGCAGTGGTGAGGCGGAACTGGCGGTTTTCCAGTTCGCGGAGGATAACGGGGAAGAACTGCTCCTTGATCCCGCCGTATTTCTCAGGCTCCACCGCCTGCGTCGACTGGTCCATCCAGATGACTTCGGAATCGACGTCGGCGATGATGTCGAAAAAGGCGATTCCCCTGCCGGCGAAAAAACTCCTGACGCCGACGAAGCCGCCCGCCTTGGTGCCGAACAATTCAAGCCGTTCCTTGCTGCCGGTCATCGTCTCCACCATGATATTGCTGGTGAAACTGCCGCTAACGACATAAAACAGCTTGTCGTTGGGGTGATCCTGCCGAAGGAGATACTCCCCCTTGGCAACGTGCATGGTCCGTGCCGGATCGGAAAAATAGCGCTTCCGTATTTCGGCAAAAGGATTCCTCTGAATGACCTCGGTGTCAGACGACATTACAATACCCCGGTCAGACTACACACATACAGCATGACGATAATCAGCACCATGCCGATCAAGCCGACCAGTATGCCGGCTTTGGCCATATCCTTGGTTTTCACCGTCCCTGTCGCCATGGCGAGCGCATTGGGTGGCGTGCTGATCGGGAGCGCCATTGCCAGCGAGCAGGATAGTGAGACTGCGATCAACATGCCGGGAGCGCCGCCGAACATTTCGAGGCCGGTGAGGCCGACGGCCAATGCGGAAAATACCGGCATCAGCAGGTTCGCGGCCGCTGTATTGGACATGAACGTCGAGAGCAGGAGTGGGAAGAACGACGCTGCGACGATCATCCAGAACGGCGAAAGTTCGCTGAATGGGATGCTCGAGACCATGCGCGCGAGAAGGCCGGTCTTGTCCATGCCGAGGCCGATGGCGATGCCGCCGGCCATGAGCCATAGGACGTCCCAGGACATTTTTTTCATGTCCGCGACCGTAATGACGCCGGTGCAGCAGAACAGGGCGATCGGGATCATGGCGACGACGTCCGAGTTCATGCCATGCAGGTCGCCGAGGACCCAAAGAAGGACGGTAACCGCAAAACCGATGTAGGCGATGATTGCTTTGGGGCTTTTCAGGAATTTGCCTTCGATGACCAGGTTGACTTCCTTCTGGCTGGTGGGGAAGAACCAGCGCAGGATCAGCCAGGTGATGAAGAGAAGGACAACCACATACGGCACGCCGAACAACATCCATTTCGCGAAGGACATGTCGGTGATGCGGCTGATGAACTGCAGGCCGATGGCGTTGGGGGGCGTGCCGATCGGGGTGCCGATGCCGCCGATGTTGGCGGCGAACGGGACGGCGAGGGCGAGGGCGGCCCGCACTTTGTCCTCCGCCGGGAAGCTGGCAAGAACCGGGGTCAGGATCGCCAGCATCATGGCGCAGGTCGCCGTGTTCGACATGAACATGGAAAACAGCGCGGTGATGACCATGATCCCGAGCATGATCATATAGGGATGCTTGCCGAACGGCTTCATGATGACCCGGGCGAGGGTCATGTCGAGCTTGTATTTCGTCGCTGCCGCGGCGAGGAAGAAGCCGCCGGTAAACAGCATGATGGTCGGATTGGCGAAGGTGGCGAGGACTTCAACATAAGTGAGGGTCTTGCCGAACTCGTCGCCCGTCCCCCTGAACACGAACAATCCCCGGTTGGAAATCATGACAAGCATCAGGGTGATGGCGAGGACGGAGGCGGCGTGGATGGGAATGGGTTCAAGAATCCAGAATGCGGCCGTGATGATGAAGATGGCGATAAGGCGCTGTTCCGTCACCGTCAGGCCGGGCATCCCGTAGGTCGAAGCGGGGACAAACAAGGCCACGAAAAAAAGGATGATCGGGATTATAAGGCAGATGGCATTTCTTTTCGTCATAAAGCACCTGTTCGGGGCAGTGGCATGGCAGTACTTAAGCCAGACCGGGGTTTACGAATAAAGAATGCATACTCTTGTTTACCGACGGGACCTTCATCTCTTTCATAAGAAAACAAATTCGACCAATAATACCGTCATTCAACCAAAAACGCGCCCCGGATAAAACCGGGGCGCTGGATAAAACAGGCTTAGTACAGTTCGTTGTAGATCTTTTCCACCGCGGCGGCGTCGAGCTCGACGTAGTTGTTCGCCATGAGGCGGCCCTGCTTGGTCATGACGTTTTCGGTAAAGGCCTTTACGTCTTCCTTGGTGACGCCGTATTCGTGGAGCGGCTTCCTCTGGAGGATCTTGTTGAGGAGCTTTTCCAGTTCGTCATAGACGACGTTTGTCGCGCAGCCGAGAAGGCCGGCGATGAAGGTGTCGAACTCCTTGATCGCACCGTTCGGGTTGATCTTCTGGTAGGTCTTGAAGACACCGGTGAAGAGGGCGTAGTTCGCCTCGCCGTGCGGAACGTGGTAGGTGCCGCCGAGGGGGTAGCTCATGGCGTGCACGGCGGCGCAACCGGCATTGCCGAAGGCGACGCCCGCATAGTTGGAGGCGATGAGGAAGTCCTTCAACAGCGGCTTTCTCGCGTCTTCGCCGTTCTTGGCGATTTCCTGGTAGCCCTTGAGGATCAGTTCGATGGCCTTGTAGCCGAACAGCTTGGTGTACGGGGTGGCCTTCGGCGAAAGGCTGGATTCGAAGGCGTGGATCAGTGCGTCCACGGACGAGGTCGCGAAAAACTTGAACGGCAGGCCGAGAAGGAGCTCCGGGATCATCACGGCTTTGTCGGCGTACAGTTCGTCGGTCGCGAGGCCGAGCTTGGTGTGGCGGCTCTTCAATTCAAGAATCGAGATGTTGGTGACTTCGGAACCGGTGCCGCAGGTGGTGGGGACGAGGATCAGTTCCTTGTCCTTTATGATGTCCAGTTTGCGGTCGAAAAGGTCGAGAACGGGCGAGACGTTTTTCAGCGCGAACAGTTTGGAAATGTCGATGATGGTGCCGCCGCCGATGGCGATGATCCTTTTGGCCGTCTTCGGGATGTCGGCGTAGATCTTTTCGGCCATTTCGTCGGAGGGTTCGCCGAGGCCGTATTTTTCCTGGTAGAGGACGGTGGCCTTGACGCCGAGGTTGGCGAAAAGCGGGTTGAAGATGTATTCGTTGGTGATGATAAGGTCGTTTTCGTTTATAGCATAATCTTCGCAGAACTGCTTGCATGTGTCATAAAGCTGGACTTCCGGCTTGATTGACAGCATCTTCATGGTAATTCCTTTCTTGGGCTGGATTTTTGTAAAATAGTGAGCATGCTACCAATCGCCATTTTACAAAAGTCTGCTTCCCCTGTAAACCTCGGGATTCTTCATTTTTTGCAAAACAGCGATTCAGAGCTTGAATCGCTGTTCTGTAAAACGTCGTAAAAACTTTATGTCAAAAACGGAACCGGTACATAGGCCAGTCCTGTCGGCACAGCATGTGGCTAGGCCCAGACTTCCGCGTCCGTCGGGACTTTCCTGTCCTTGAGGAAGTAGGCGATGCGGGAGATGTTGATCAGATGGTAGTATGTGAGGTTTTCAGAAATCGAGTTGTTGCCCCACGAGCCGCAGCCAAGGGTATTGGTCGGGTTCAGGCCGTTCTGGAAGCTGCCGCCGGCGGTGGAGGAGCAGACCTGGTTGACGACGACGCGGGAGACCTCGATGTGGACGCCGGCGTACTCGATGTTCTTGGTGGTGTTCGAGTGGAGGACGACGGAGTGACCCTTGCCGATCTTGTTCAGGTTGTCGCGGGCGATTTCGACCGCTTCTTCCCAGGTGTTGTAGCGGTAGGAAGCGAGGACCGGGAACATCTTTTCGTGGCCGAGGATGTCGTTCAGGTCTGCGGCTTCGACGATGAGGGCCATGGTGTCCGCCGGGACTTCGAAACCGGCGGCCTTGGCGACCTGCGCCGCCGATTTGCCGACAAGGTCGCGGTTCATCTTGCCGCCCGGGAAGCTGACTTCGCGGAGCGCATCGCGTTTGTCCAGCGGGACGACAAAGCCCTTGGCTGCCGGGGCGGCGGCCATGATCTTGTCGAAATCGTCCTTGTGGCAGATGACGGACTGTTCGCCGGAGCAGATGATGCCGTTGTCGAAGGCGCGGCCCGTGATGACCATCTTGATGGCGGCTGCGTGGTCGACGTCGCGGTCGATGAGGGCCTGGACGTTGCCGGCGCCGACGCCGAGGGCGGGCTTGCCGCTGGCGTAGACGGAGCGGACCATGTCCATGCCGCCTGTCGCAATGATGACATCGACGGAGCGGGACAGCATCTTGGTCAGTTCGAGGTGGGCAATGTCGATGAGCTGGACGGTGTGGTCGGGGGCGCCCAGCTTCTTGAGTTCAGCGTTGATGTAGTCAACCGTCTTTTTGCAGCACTTCATGGCCTTGGGGTGGACGGCGAAGATGATGGGGTTGCGGCCCTTGATGGCGAACATGGCGTTGGACATGACGGTGACGATGGGGTTCGTGACCGGGGTGATCGCGCCGACGACGCCGACGGGGCTGGCGACCTTGACGAGGCCGTTTTCCGGTTCGTGCTCGATAATGCCGACGGATTTTTTGTCGCGGAGGGACCACCAGATGACCTTGGCTTTGTTCTTGTTCTTGGCGATCTTGTCTTCGTAGACGCCGTAGCCGGTTTCATCGACCGCATCACGCGCAAGTTCTTCGCCATTGTCGTAGACGACCTTGGCGCAGGCTTTTACCAGCTTGTCGACCTGCTCCTGTGTGTAGGGGATGAGGGCTTCAAGGGCTTTTTTTGCATTGGCGATTTTTTCGTCTATGTAAGCCTGGAATTTTGCGGTTTGGGCGGCTTGCTCTTCGGGAGTCAATTGTGGTTTCGCACTCATGGGTATGGTTCCTCCGACACTGGCGACAAAGAAGATATAATGTAATGAAGTCACTATGACGACATCATGAATAACAGGCCCGCTAAACCGCTCCCCCGCCGGCGAATCCCGCTTTTGTCGTGAAAACAAAAGTCGCAACCACTTCATCGCCCGGCACAGAGGAATTTTTTCCTTATTTCATTAAACTGAATAGTATCCACTCACCGGCGATAGTCAAGGGTAAAAAATATTTTTTTATCTAATTATAGGATTTATTTCCTGACATATTTTTACTTGGATATAACCAATTTAAAATACAAGAGTTACAACTACCAAGTCACGTCCGTGTCTTTGCAAAAAGGTGAGCGTCGGTAATGTGGCCGTTTTTCCTGATATGGCGGCGCATTATGCCTTCTTTCACGAATCCGGCCTTCTCCAGGACACGCATGGAAGCGGTATTTTCGCCAAAAACGATGGCCTGAAGGCGGATGAAAAGGAGCTCGTTCAATCCGTATTCAGCGAGGAGGATGGCTGCCCTGGTCGCCAGTCCCCTGCCCCAAAACGGTTCGCCGAACCAGTAGCCGACCTCGGCCGTTCCGGAGAGAATCCGTTGCATCGGTTCGAGCCCCGCGCCGCCGACAAGTTGTCCCTCCCAAATGACCGCGAAATTGCAGGGCACATTCTCCTTTTCAACCAGATCCAACCACATGTCGGCGTCTTCGGGGGTGTAGGGAGAAGGAAAGCGGTAATCAAGATATTGGCTGACCCGCGGATTATCCGCTATACGGATAAGCTGCTCGCGATCCTCGTCCTGGTACCGCCGAAGCGTCACAACGCCATCGGAAAGCATCAATGCACCATCCTTTCAAATTCTCGCCACTGCGAAATTTCCAGAAAAAACAAAAGACATTCCCCTGTCCCGGCCAATTATAATGCAGGATATTTTTCATAACATGGATAATTAACTATACCCTACGGGTATGTGCTCTTTATTGTATTGCACAATGACAATTATTTTTTATCAATGCATAATAGTCTACAATACAGGGTCAGCATAATCCTTGACAATGCATTGCCAAACAGTATCATTGATAAAAAGGAAGCATCGCCTGGAAACATAAATCGTGGCTACCAATTTATATTTCCGCTGCTCCAGAGTTATCTTGTACAAGATTTTATTGGTTTTTACCACGATTTATATGATGGATAACTAATGTCGCCAAACAAAGAGATTTTCCCGGAAGTGAAGTTGGACCGGCGAATCTTCCCCAATATACCCCGCGAAGGCCAGACGCGACGCGCACCGGGCGAGCGCTTTTTGTGCGATTTCTATGTCGATGTTTTCAGGACTTACGACGAAACGGATCCTCTCTTCGAGTCATTGACCAAGGACCTCTCGTATTCCGGGATACTGCTGGATCTGCCGGCGGGCGAAGATGGCATCAAGGCGGGAGATGTTTTATTTCTTCGCTTTTCCATTCCCCAGGGAACACTGCCTGAAGGGTACGAGCATCGCGTGGCCATTCAGGCCACCGTCGCCAGGGTGGACAAGGACGAGAAAACTTTCGCCCTGCAGTTTGCCGAAAACCTGAAAACATTCCTCTCCCGCCGCCGCTGGCGCTATTTCGAGTACGCCGGGCTGCTTCTCATCGCCCTGACGATCCTGGGGATCTCCCTGATCCGCATGGACAGCGTGTTTTATTTCCTCTTCGACGTCCCGGTGTTTTTCTACGGCATCTGCACCTCGCTTTTCCTCGTTTCCCGCTTCTTTTTCGCCCTGTTTTACAGGAATGTGCCGATAGACCCGGACTATACGCCGTCCGTCACCATCGTCATCCCTTGTTTCAACGAGGAAAAATTCATCACCCGCACCATCCGTTGCGCCCTGGACCAGGACTATCCGGAAGACAAGCTTAAGGTCATCGTCGTCGACGACGGCTCGACCGACCGTTCGGTTGAAAGGGTGCTGGAGTTCCAGGAACAAACCCGCCACCTCCTGAAGGGCGACCGCCTCAAGGTTATCGTCCACAAGCAAAACGCCGGAAAACGGCACGTCATGGCCACCGGCACGCTCGACGCGGATACGGAATTGATGATCTTCGTGGATTCGGACAGCTTCCTCGAGTCGATAGCCGTGCGCCAGCTTGTCCAGCCCCTCCAGGACAAACGCATCGGCGCGGTGTGCGGGCGCTGCGAAGTGGAAAACAAGTGGACCAACTACATCACGAAGATGCAGGCGGTCAGGTATTTCATCGCCTTCCAGATATTCAAGGGGGCGGAGTCGGTGTTTGACGCGGTCACCTGCCTGTCGGGACCGCTGAGCTGCTATCGCCGCGAACTGATCCTCAAATACCTCGACCCGTGGCTGAACCAGAAATTTTTCGGCCTTCCCGCCACCTTCGGCGACGACCGCAGCCTGACCAATTTCATCCTCCCCAACCATCGCGTCGTCTACCAGCACGACTCGGTCTGCACAACGATTGTGCCGTCGACGTTCAAGCAGTTCTGCACGCAGCAGATGCGCTGGAAACGCTCCTGGCTCAGGGAATCCCTCAGGGCCGGGAAATTCATGTGGCGCACCGAGCCGTTTATGGCCTTGTCCTTCTACGCAGGGCTTGCCCTGCCGGTGCTTGCGCCGTTCATCGTCCTGCGGTCTTTCGTATATATCCCGCTGATGTACGGCTATCTCCCCATCACCTTCATCCTTGGGATCCTCCTGATGTCGATGCTGATGAGTTCGACCTACCTGATCCTCAAGCGAAGCAACCTCTGGTTTTACGGCGGATTTTTCTGCCTGTTCTATCTTGGCATCCTCCTGTGGCAGATGATGCCCGCCATGTTCACGTTTTGGAAGGCTGAATGGGGGACCCGCGAAACCGCCGCGGATGTCGAAGCCAAAAAGAAACGCAAGGCCGCGCAGCTCAAGGTGGAGAAAGTGGCCTGAGGCAAATGAACGCCATACAATAGAATCCTATCGATGCCCAACAATATCAGAAAAGGGTCGAAGTTTTTCCGTGTCGTCTTCCAGCTCGCGGTCATCGCGGCGGCTGTCGGCTGGGTCATATATGTGGTCATGGAACACGGCTTCCCCAAACCGCAGCAAAAGGAAAGCTGGCAGCGCCATGACGGTTTTGTCGCCCTTTCCTACGGCGGCCTGTCGAGGGACGAGGACGGGGTCCACATCTCCCGCGAATTGTTCAAGTCGCACATGCGCGCGCTTTCAGAAGCGGGCTTTGAAACAATCGCCATTGACGACATCACCGCCTTCTACCGCGACAACGCGCCCCTCCCCGACAAGGCCCTTTACCTCATGTTCGAGGGAGGCAGAAAGGACAGCGCCATTTACGGCCAGGAGGCATTGTCCATTTTTGGCATGCGCGCCAGCATGTATGTCCACACCAGCCTCCTCGACCGCTGGAACCGCTCCTTCCTCAACCGCTCGCAATTGACCTCCCTGGGGAAAAGCAGCTTCTGGGAAATCGGCACCATCGGCCACAATCTCTACCTCGACCACGGCTGGTACACCGGTGACCGCAGACGCTACTATCTAAACGATTTTTTCCGCGACGAAGCGGGCAAGCGCACCGAATCCGTCGACGAATACGCGAAACGCGCAAGGGCGGACTATGAGGAAACGGACGGCATCATAGAGGCGCTCCTCGGGCACAAACCGAAGTCATACGTGTTCATGCCGGCCAACACCCTATACAACTCGCTGGACAAGGACATCGCCCTCGTAAACAACGACATCATGAAGGAACGCTACGACCTCGTCTTCACCCGCGAGGGAGTGGCGTTCAACCCGCGCTTTTCGGACCGCCTCGACCTGACGCGGATGCGCATACAGGAAAAAATCAGCGCCGAGGAATTGCTGGCGGAAGTCGAGAACTGGCTGCCGAACAGCCGCCCGTTCCGGCTCGCCGACGCCGGCGGCGCGCTGCGCTGGCAAAGCGACCACGGCGCGACAGCCATTGACGACAATCAATTCTCCCTCAGCGCCGACGAAGGCGAAAACGCCTTTGTCTGGCTCAGGGGGTCGGACAACTGGCGCAACCTGGCCGCCCAAATCCGCCTCGCCGATATCGCCGGCGGCGACAATGCCGAATGCAGCCTCTATTTTCGCTTCGCCTCGCGGCGTTCCTTTATCCGCCTGTCACTAAACGAAACGCGCCTTACCGTAGACGAACGCCTGCCCTGGGGCGGCCTGTCCGTCCTGTTTACGGCGGACGTCCCGGCGAACCCGCGGGGGCTTTTCGGCATCATCGTCAGGAACAACCGCCTCTGGCTCACTCTGGACGACCGCCAGCTGCACCAGGACGGCATCCCGCTCTCTTCGGCGGTGACGGCCGGACGGGTGGCAGTCGGTTTGATGCGGAACAGTTCGCCTGATACCGCCCAAGCTGGGGATGAAAGCGAAACCTGGCGTGAACCCGAACCCGACAGCGAGCAACGCGCCGGGGACAAATCCGGCGACGCAGCCACGACAGGACGGGAACCCTGCTTCGCCACGTTCAGCGGACTTGACCTCGTTCCCCTGCCGGAACACTGGACCGTAGCTGAGGCATCCACCTCCCAGGCCGGGCTTTCCACCGGGATTGTCGTGCCATTGCCGGCCGATCCGGAAGCCACCGCGTCGTTATTGCTCCAGGCGGCGGACGACGGGCTTGACCGTTATGCCCTGCTGCCCGAGGGTTCCCTGGATGCGGACCTGCCCGGACCCTCGCTGTCGGCGCTTCCTTCCGCCCTCGGGGAAAAGCTCTGGACCGGCGTTATTTTCACACCGGGACAAGACGCCTCCTGGCGTGAGCTTGCCATGGCGATGCGGAAAGTGCGGGAATCGGGCGGCAAAACGGTTTTGAAGCTGGATAAAGCCCAGACGGAGAGCATGCTCGCCGCTTCAACGGAAATTCCGGCCGATATCCTGGTGCTGCGCGGTGAATGGTTGCCGGACAAGGAAACGGCCGCCCTGCTGCGACAGGGACGATCAAGCATCCTATGGGAGAGGGATGGCGGGAAGGTATATGAATAATACGGAGTAAGCCTTAAAGAAAACCCCTCAATAGGCCGAAAAACAAAGAGACTGTATTTCACGACAAGGAAACATCCGATGCGGCGATTCAAACATATCCTGGCCTGTTTGCTGTTCGCCTGTTCCGTCCCGGCATTGTCGGCCGAACAGGACGCTGCCATGCAGGTCAGCCGCTCCGTCGCCCGCATAGCAGAACAGGCGGCGCGGATGCTGCCGCGCCAGGAATACCAGGACGCATTGGCCACGGCCGAACTTGGCCTTGAAATCGATCCCGTCTACATACCCCTTTGGCGCATAAAGGCCGCGGCCGAGACCGCCCTGGGCCTTTACGACGCCGCGGACAAAAGCCTTTTCGTCTGCCTGCTGAGGAACCCGCGGGACACCGACGCCAACATCCTTTCCTTCATCAATACCGCCCGGCGTCCCGATATGCCGGAAGAACAAAAGCTCAAGGAAATATCCAACCGGATGTGGGCGGTGGACGACGACCTGGCGGCGGACATCCTTGGCGCATTCATGCAACGTCCCGATTTCCCCGAATACCTCTCCGTCGTACTGCCTGCCTGGCGCTCCACAAGCCCCGGCATGGACAAAGCGCGAAGCATTCTCGGCCTCTACGCCGATGCCCGCTTTGCCGAAGCGAAGGATGCGCTTCTCGCCCTGCCGACGGGCGTCCTCCAGTCGACCTTGTCGGAACCATTGTCCCGCCTTGTCGGTCATGGGGCGATAACGCAAGAATCCCTGTGGTCGGTGGACCTCGGAAGCCAGCGTGAGGAGAACGGCGACCTGATCCTCACCGCGCCGCCGATGAACCAGGCGTTTTCCTGGTTCAGGCTGTCGCCCGGCTGGCGCAACGTGCTGGCGCGCATAAATACGAATGGCGGGAAAAGCGAGACCAAGTCCCTCTACCTGCGCTTTGCCGCCAGCGACTCGTACCTGCGCATTACCCTCTCGGACAATACGATCCTGGTCCAGGAGCGGGTTCCCGAATTCGGCCTGACGAACATCCTTGAGGCGCCGCTGTCGCTCGCGGGCGGCGGGGACCTGGAACTGCTGCTCAAAGGGGAAAGGCTGTCCCTTTTCGCCGGAGGCAAAAACATAACCGAATCCCCCCTCCCCGTTACGGCGATTCTCAAACGCGGCAGGGTGGCCATCGGCACGATCAACGGAGGAGCGGACGAAACGGAAGCGCGTTTTTCACGTCTGGGACTACAGAAAATCGATGATTGCTGGCAGGCGGTGGAACCGGGCCTCGCCCGGGATCAATTCGACCAGCTTCTCCGGGACAAGGACATCACTGGCGTCCTCGTCGCCGTAGGGACGGACGCCGACCCGAACCTGGCGTCGCTGCTGCTGTCGGCGGGCAATGCGGGCCTCGCCAACTATGCCGTCCTCCCGACCGGATCGCTGGACCTGACCGCCCTGCGCTCGCCGTTCGCGAGGCTGCCCAAAACCCTTGCCGAAAGGATGTGGTCCGGCGTGGTCATCCGCCCCGGCGCGTCCCCGGACTGGCAAGCCATCGCCGAATGCCTCGCCTTAATCGCGAATTCCAACATGGAGACCATCCTTTTCCTGAACCCCGGCGAAGCGGAAGCGCTGGCCGAAGGCGTCCGGACGGGAAAAGCGGCCTTTACCGTGGACTGGGTTCTGTACAACAATTCCGAAGCGGTCAGCCCCGAAACGCGGTCCAATCTTGACCGGATTTATCTCAATTCTTTGTCAAATAGCAAACATTTCCCACGCCAGTTCCGTCGATAACCGGGAAGAGAGTCTCAGCATGTATTGCTGGGGCGGGTCCATACTCGACGGAGAATATTTCTGATTATCGGACATTCAACGGAGAAAGCACCGGCGCGAACCATGTTCGCCGTCGCCCCGCTTGTCTTCGCCATTAGCCTGCTTGCCTCTTGCAGCTTCGCGCCCGCCTTGCGGGCGGGCGAGAATGTTTCCGTATCCCGCACCGTCGACATGGCAAACCTTCATTATTCCCGCGGCGAATACCCGGAGGCCCTCGCTTCCGCGGAACAGGGACTTGCCGTCAACGCCTTTTACCCTCCCCTGTGGATGCTCAAGGCAAAGATCCTCCTCGGCATGGGAAATTACCAGGAGGCCTACGAATCGGTGCTCGTCTCCCTCGCCGCCGAGCCGGACGCAGTGGAAACGACCGGCGTGGCCCTGCGCATCCTTCTGGAATGGGACAATATATCGGACGCGGACAGGCAGCGTAGGATACTCGATTTTCTCTCGGAAACGGACCAGGTCCGCTTCGGCAGGGCGCTCAGTGAATTCGTCCTGCGGCGCAGCGACTTCATCACCGACCTGGAAAAACTCATGCCTGCCTGGCAGGCGAGCGCAATCGGCCCGCCGCTGGCGAAACAAACGCTCGCCTTCTACCTTGAGCAGCAATTCACCGAGGCCTCCCGCCTGTTGCAAAACGCCGCGGCGGGGCCGGAAGAACCGTATGCGGAATTGTGTTTTCTCGTCGGGAGGATTCTTCTTTTCGACGGCGACTACGATAACAGCCTCGCCCTTCTCACGCTTGCCAAGGAGCATGGTTACGATCCCGCCCAATGCGGGACGTTTTCGGCATATATCCTGCGGGAGACGGGCCATCCGCGGGAAGCTGCCGACACCCTGGAGGACATTTGGCGGAGCGCGGCCGATCCGGTGGGCATACTCGCCGCCATCGTCAACAACCGCCTCGACGCAGGGGAAGGCGGGAAGGCGCTGCCGCTCCTGGATGCCGCCCTCGAGGCGTTTCCGCGCCATCCCGCGCTTGAGGCCCGCAAGAGCCTTATTTACTGGGCAACAGGGATGAAGGACGAACTCGCCCGGCACGAGGAAGAATTGCGGGCCGCGAACAATACTCCCGCCCTCGGCTACGGGCGCGCCCTGATCTTTACCGCCGACGGCAATTATGCCGAAGCGAACAGGATCTACGCCGAAATCAAAAAAGTCATCAACGACGAATATGCCGATCCTCTCGACCTGTTGTCGGTGCGTGGCTGGCTCGAGTCGCGGCACCGGTTGTTCATGCCGGCGGAAAACGCCATGATCCGCAACCTGATTCCCCTGGGAAGAAGATTGTGGAACCAGAAGCGGCATCTCGACGCCATCGCCGTCTGGGACCAGGCGGTCGTCGACAACACCCACAACGCAAACGCCCTGGTGGTCTCCACGGCGAACATGATCGTCGCGCAGGAAATGCCCCTCCAGGCCATGCTGTTCCTTCGCCGCCACCTGCCGGACATGAGTGCGGTCGACCTCGCCTTCTTTATGCGTGACAACAACCTCTGGGCGGCGGCGCACACGCTCCTTTCCCATGAAAAAAAGACCAACCCGGACTCCTCGGCCTGGGCACGGGTGTTGTGCATGATCGCCGCCATACGCGGCAACAGGATGGAGGCGGCGGACAAGGACTTCACCGACCTGGCGGCATCTTTTCCCCCGTCCGCCCCGATGACCTTGCATTATGTCAACGCGGGCGACCTTCTGGACAGCCGGACCGTGCCACTGGACACTTACCAGGAGCTTGTCAACGAACTCTCCGCCCTTGTCGTCAACTCCGGTCTGATAACCCTGTTCCCGAAGCTGATCGGGTCGGGGCAATGGGACGCCTTTTTTGCGCAGGACCAAACGGACCTTGTCGTCCGTGTCGGCCTCAGCCTGCTCAGGGGCGGCAATGACGAAGAGGCGGAACGCTTCATAGACGCCATCGCGGCGAGCTGCGGCGACAACGCGGGTTGCCACCTGATTCTCGCCCTGTCGGCGCTGAAAAAAGGCGACATGGACAAGGCCGCGTCGCATATCGAAGCCGGTCTTGAAAACGCCGTCGGGTTCCAGCGCGAATACCTGCTTGCCCTTTCCGCACGGTTCAGGGACGACCTCGACGCCGCCAGCGCACATTTTATCGCCTGCGCCGGCCTGGTCCCGGAAGACCATGCCTTCAGGCTCGAGGTTATACGTTTCCTTGTCGCCGGACACAAATACACAAGCGCCGCCAAACTGGCAGAGCACTATGAACTGCTTTATTCCCGTGGCGTCCCCGACATCGACTATTATCTCGCCCTTTCGCGCGGCGACCTTGGCGACTACGAGGGCGCTGCCGCGGTCTGGCGCGTCCTGGTGCGCCGCTACCCCAATTCGACCGCGCCGTTGACCGGCCTTGGCTCGATTCTCAACCTCACGGGCAAGCCACAGGAAACCATAGACCTGTTGTCGCCCCGCACAGCCATGCATGCCAACCCGGAAGTGTCGGCTCTCCTGGCGGAGGCGTGTTTCTCCCTGAGGCAGACGGAAGAAGCCTTGCGTTGGGCCAATACCGGGCTGGCGGAAAACCCGGACAATATGCGCCTGTTGACGGTTGCCGTCGGAGCCAGCGAGGCACTGGAAGACTACGCGGCCATGGAGGGTTATGCCCGGCGCGGCCTGGAACAGGAGCCGGAATCCCCGTCCATGCACACCCTGTACGGACAGTCCCTGCTTTTCCAGGAAAAATGGGACCAACTGGCGGAACATACGGTACAGCTTTTGAACAAAAATCCCCGCAATCTCGGCGCGCTGGAGCGTGAATCCGAGCGCCTGAAAGCGCAGGACGATTATAAGGCCGCCTGGAAAGTGGATAAAATTCTGGCCGAGGATTTCGCCAACGACCCTTCACAGACCATCCGAGCCGCAGTCACCGCCGCCAGCACGGGGAAGTTCCGCTTCGCCCTCCCCGCCCTGGAACGCCTGACCGGCCTTGGCCCCAACAGCCCGATCGCCACCCTCTATTTTTCCCGTTTGACCAAAGAACCGTTCCCCGGCGTAACCAGCGTCGACCGCGCCCGCGAACAGCTTTCGGTTCTTGACGGATCATACCGCTGGGTGGGGCTGTCCGCCCTGCGGCAGGGACCCAATCCGGACAAGAAGTGTCTGGAACAGACTCCGGCCATTATCATGGTCGGCAGGTCTTCCGCCGAAGCGTTGCTGGCCTTTGATGCGCTTCTCGCCGAAAAATCCGCCCGCGCCGTCCTTGTCGTGGGCGAGGAATCACTGGTGCCGGGAACGCCTGTCTGGGCGGATGTCCAGGTTATTCAACGCCTCGCCAATACCGGCAGATGGGAATTTATCCTCACCGACTACTCCCCGCCGCGTTTGCCGCTGGGGGAAGACAAGACAACCGCCTACTGGACGCAAGCCCGATGGCTTGGCAGCCGTTTCGAATCGCAGCAGGAGACGCGCCAGCGCCTCATGAACGAAATGGACCGGCTCAAACGCTGCGCAGATGCCGCCGGCATCGCCGTTTCCGGCTGGTTCCACCCTTCCTGGGGCGATTACGGGCAGCGGATAGTCGCGGTGCGTCAAGACGAGGTCGGGAGTTACCGCGAAGCGGTGGAGCGGTCGTTCTCCCTCGCCTTCACCACCACGCCGTCAGGTTATTTCAATCCGTGCGGCGACCTCCTGCGGATTCCGTCCAGAACGGTTGCCGACGCGCTTGAGGCGCAGGAACTGGCAACCAGCCTCGGCTACCAGCATCCCACCCGGCGGGCGGTGCTGGAACTGGGCAAGGTGACGAGCTGGCACGGGCAACTGTCCCGCGCCAACCAGCATTTCGAGGAAGCGCGGGACTATCCCCTGGAGATGCGGGAGATTTCGTATTTCCAGGCCAGGAACACCTACTACGAAGGGGATGTTCCGACCGGCCTCGACCTGGCCTATGAAGCGCGGGCGGTCGATCCTGAAAACGAAAGGACGGAAAAAGCCGTCACCGATGCAGAGCGACTCAAACGGCCGCTCTTGGTGATGGAGCCGCGCTACTGGACGGACAGCGCCGGGGAAAAGTACAAAAGCCTGGAAGCGCATTTCATGTTCCATGCCACCGACAAACTTGAACTCAGGCTGCATGGCGGGCTTCACCGCTGGGAGGACAGGCGAAACCGCATGAACGGCGAGTCGGCCGGCGTGGGCGCGAGGTACTATTTCCGGCCGGAAAACTACCTCCTCGCCGACTTCAGAGGCGTCAACGTCCGGGACGGCGGCGGTTCCTATCTCGAAGCCGACGCGGTCTGGCACGGTTATTATTCCACAGACACACTGCGGGCGAACGGCACCTTCGATTTCGAATACCACCGCGAGGGGATCGAGGCGATCGGTGCGCAGGAAAAGAAAATCCGAGCCAACCGCTGGGTCGCCAACACCAGCACCCGCGTCGCCAACTTCTGGGACATCGACGCCAACGCCTATTACATCCACCGCACCGATTCGAACAACACAGCCGGCATGTATTTGCGCCCGACCTACCGTTTCAAGGAGATACCGCAGTTGCGGTTCGGCTATTGGTTCGCCGCGGCGGACAGCGACCGCAACCCCGATGAATACTATGCCCCGGTTGGCTACCTGGCCCACCAGGCGGTGGGGATGTACAGGCAGCGGGTCACGGACAAACTCTCCCTCACCGGTCTCGCCTCGTGGGGACGGGCGCGTACGGAAGGTTCGGGTTGGAAAACCGTTTTCCGGTTCAATGCGGGGTTCGCCTGGAACGTAACGGAAAAAGTCAACATTTCCGGCAATTACCAGTATCTCAAACTGCCGGATTATACCTTGCGGCAGTACGGCCTTGCCTTGGGCATAAGGTTTTAGGGGCATTTTACAAGCAATACGTGAGGATGGCTCGGATACTATTACGCCTCACCCCAACCACCTCCCCTTAGGGGGAGTAAATAGGCCCGTGATCCCCGCGCTTATGATTACGATATGGAGACAGCCATGGCGAACAGGCATTGCCTGCTATTCATATTCCTGATTGGTGTCGCGATATATTCCAGCCACTCCCGGCTGGCCGCACAGGAGAAGGCCGATCCCACCCTCACGGCCTGGCTCGTCGACTGGGACGCTGGAAGCGGCAGGGACGAAGCGATGGCGCTTGGCTCAGTTCTGGCGTCGACCCAGATATTCGCCGCCTATTTCGACGAAAACGACAACCCCTACATACCTGAAAAATACCGCGAATGGCTTCGCGACAACAGGGAAGAACTGTTCCGTAACAGTGACTTCCACCTCACCATCGTCAATGACATCGTCCCCGCCTCGGGAGAGAGCGCGGAAAAGGACCCGGACCTCCTTAGCCGCCTCCTGGCCACCCCGGAAGCGCGGGAGCGGCACCGCCACGCCCTTGTCGATCTTGCGGAATCGGTCGGCTGCGCCGGACTGGACATCGATTACGAACGGATCAAAAGCGAGGATTGGCCCGCTTTTCTCGATTTCGCGGCCGGCCTGGACCGGGACCTGTCTTCGCGCGGCCTCGCCCTGCGGGTCGTTCTCGAACCGAAAAAGCTCTACCTTGAAACGCCCCTTCCCAAGGGCCCGGAATACGTTCTCATGGCCTACAACCTGTTTGGCGGTCATTCCGGCCCCGGCCCGAAAGCCGATCCGGAGTTTATTTTCCGC
The DNA here is from genome assembly GCA_036745875.1 of Planctomycetota bacterium. Classification (GTDB taxonomy): domain Bacteria; phylum Planctomycetota; class SZUA-567; order SZUA-567; family SZUA-567; genus DAIOFH01. The sequence continues at coordinate 38,143 of DAIOFH010000021.1, forward strand.
CTGCGGGAGTGGTGCGAAAACGGCGGGAACACCATGCGCCTCGCCCTGTCGGCAGGCGGCTTTGTCTGGCGTGAAAACGGCAAGACCCGCAGCGTCACCGAAAACCAGGCGGCGGAACTGGCACTCCAGAACGACGTCAAAATGCGTCGCGACCCCATCTCCCTCTACCTGAACTATTCGTATCAGGACGAAAACGGGGAGACCTTTACTGTCTGGTACGCAGACGGCGTAACCTTCCGCAACCTGATCCAGGCGGGGCGCGCGGCGGATTTCACTGATTTCGCCCTGTGGCGGCTTGGCGGGAACGCGCGGGAAACCATCGCGGTACTTGGAGAAATGTTCAACCGAGAACAAAAGTCCAACGTGTATTATGTCGATGCCTCGGCAAGCATATCGGGAAACGGCCTTGCTTTCGCCTCCCCGTTCGCGACACTGGCGGAGGCGATACAGGCAGCGAGGGACGGGGATACGATCCTCGTCCAGCCCGGCATCTATCACGAAAATCTGGTCATCGATAAAAAGCTCACCATCCAGCCCACGCCGGCATACGACCAGGGCACACCGGTCAAAATCGTCGGCAAGGGCTCCGCCGCCACTCTCGCCGGCTCGGGCAGAAGCGTCTGGAAAGGCGTGGAGTTCAGCAACTCCGGCGACAACGACCTGCTTGCTCTCGGCAATTTCAGCGGCCGTTTCGAGCATTGCGCCTTTCGCGTCGGCGGCACTGCGGAGGACGAACCCGGCATCCGCCTGTCGCAGTCCGATGTCTCCTTCCACGCCTGCGCCTTTTTCGGCAACGGCGGCGGCGGGCTTTCTTTTGCCGGATACAACGAGGCGGAAAGCCGCGCCAAACGCTGGATCGACTTCACCTACTGTTTTTTCACCGGATTCGGGGGCGATCTGGTCGCCGCCACAGGTGACCTGGATATCCGCTTCGCCCACTGCCTCGCCACCCGTAACAACCGCATCCTCAGCAGGACCACGCATTTTACCGGCGCCGCCTCAATTATCAACAGCCTCCTCTATTTCAACGAGTCGGCGTATATCGCCAACGACATTTCATCCCTTACGCCGATCAGGATCGTAAACACGTTCTATACGCCGTACCTGAACAACCGCCTTTGGGTCATGGCGCCCCGGCTGGAAGCGCACCCGGGCATCGACGCTGAGAACATCAGCCAAAAATCGCCCCGCTTCAACCGGATCGGGAGGACGATACTGCTGAATCTCGGCATCGACGACACGATAAACATCGGCGTCTGGCAGGACCTGGCGAAGATTGCCCAGCCCTTCGGTTATGCCGCTACCCTGGCGATCAACACCGGCGTCGCGACGGAAAAGGATTGGCAGGACATCAGGGACACCTTTGCCACGGGCAATGAGATAGGCTCCCACACTTCCAGCCATGCCTCCATGCGCACCACCCCTCCCCTCACCATCGGCTATCTCACGCCGGAAGTGCAGGACGCCCGGCTCAGCATTGTCCAGGGGAAAACCCTGGTCATCCGCTCGGGCGGCGAAGTTGTCTTCGAGGTTGCGCTTGACGAACCAGGGTTGAACATCAACAGGTTCACCCGCAACCTGGGGAGGATGGGAATCAACGTCGTCCTCTCCCCGTACCATGCCGGAGTGCCGCCGACGTTGCTGGAAGCGGTCGACGATCTCGACATCGCCTTCCCAAACCCCGTCGTCCCGCTGTATCTGGACACGGAGAAGTTCCTCGAGTTCGAGCTTGCCACGTCCATGGAGGAGATACGAGCCCATTTCACCGAGCTTGACAAAATACCTTTCATCAACCCCTTTGCCATCAACTCCCCGGTGGTGAAAAAGGCGTTGCACAATGTGGGTTACTATTGCGCCAGATCGGACGTCGAGGAGGAGGAATCCGGCGGGGTGGGCCCGGACGGCAAGGCCATATTCAATGTCTACAACATCCCCAGCATTTCCTTCAACAACATGCAAACCGCCGTACCCGACAACGACGTAATCGAGACCATGCTGCAGGTCCTCGACTACGTCAAGACGCATTTTTACGCCTTGTCGATCTATTCGCACAGCCCCCGCGAGCTGTCTATCGAAAGTTGGGGCAGGGTGCTGACGCTTCTGTCGCGTGATCCGGATTTCGAAGTGGTGACGCTGACGGAAATGGCCGGGCGAATACGGGAAAAAGGCAAAAACATCGGCCAGGGTGTGTACGAGCTGAAGGCGGACGCGCCGATGTACGATTTCCATCCGCGACCGGACTCGCCGCTCATTGGCGCGGGGCTGCGCCTTGGCATAGGGACGGATTTCGAAGGCAAGGCGCTCCCCTTGCGGGAAGCGCCTACGGTGGGATTGTATCAATTTCAAAAATAGCATCAATTGCGCGGGATCAAGCGAACAGTTTGAACTGTTCCTCGATCGGCTTTTTTTCCGGATTGCCCGGTTCGGAATTGGCCTTGCCAAACGGCATCTGCGCGATCAGCTTCCAGCCGACCGGCAGGTTCCAGGTGCGGGCAACTTCCGCTTCTATGAGGTTGCCGTAGTGCTGCAACGACGCGCCGAGTCCCACGTCCCTCAGGAGCGTCCAGACGACGTACTGGAGCATCCCCGCCGAGTTCATTGAGAAGCCGGGGATCATTTCGCTGTAAAGGGCGAATTCCTTCATCATTGTGTCCAGCTGCATCCTGTCTTCATAAAACAGTACGGTCCCGTGCCCGGCGGCAAAAGAGTTGATCTTGTTTTCGGTCTTGGGAAAATCCTCTTCCGGGACTATCTTCCTGAGCGTTTCCTTCACAATATTCCACAGCTTCTTGTGCTGGTCCTTCAGGAGCAACACCACCCGGGCGGTTTGCGAATTGAACGCCGACGGCGTATGCAGCACGGCGAACTCCACCAACTCCTGTATTTCGGCATCGGAAATCGGACTGGCTGAAGTGATGTCGTAATTGCTGTGACGGTTCTTGATCGCGGTTCTCAGATCGCTACCCATATCTTTCTCCCTCTTACAATGGCATTATGACAGACCACCAAACTCCACAATACACACAATTTTCCCATCCACCGCCTTGTCCAATTCGGAGATGACCGCGGTCACCGCAAGCATCGGGTTCAGGTGCCGGTGAACTTCGAATATGAAAACCTGTTTGTTGTTGAATACTTCATGCAATTCTTCCTGGTGGCTTTCCGGCACAACCAAGCGGAAAATCAGCCGTTCCACCGGCACGCTGCCCTTGGGCGAGCGCTTCAAAGGGTCTTTTTTCGGACGGTAAAAAACTTCGCCGGTCGTGCCGGTGAGAGCTTTGCTGTTTATGAAAAAAGTGTCAGGGTTGACAGGCACGTTGACGGCTTCCATCGGGAGCCTCCTCTCCACTTCATTCAGCAGTATACTCGAAAATAAACTGTCCCGCAATTTTTCCCCGCTTCTACATACTGTCACTGTTAATTCGTTTTGCCTGAGTAAAAACAAAATATTACCCTTGATTTTAATTAACGCTTTTCGTTTACTTTCTAAATGGGGAGGGTAACCAAACCATTCAACCACATGCCAGGGGGAAATATCATGCATAAGGCATTTCTGGGAATTTGTCTGGCCGTCGCATTCACCGTTTTCGCGCCGTATTCCTATTGCCGCGGCGGCGAGACGGATGTCACCATAACCCTGCCGGAAGAGGTAGGGGAGGCACCTGACAGGGTCGGGGTCCATATAGAGACGCCGCAGGAAAAACGGGAAAGCGCCTGGATGCAGGCCGCCATGATCGGCGGCGGCATCATCGTGGCGGGGGTGATAATCGCCCTTGTCCTGAAAAGGCGCGAGTAACGGCCGCGCATGACGACAGTAAGTAAGAAGAATCCGAAAAACCGGAAAAAAGGAAGTGCCTTCCGTTTTTCGATGTTTTCCAAACGAGGGGAAAACAGCTGGAAAGGAAAAAGCCATGTCCAACAGCAAAAGTTCCATGGACGATGTTTTGAAAATATGTCGAACGTTTCGCCGAAGGCAACCAAAAGAACTGTTCCCACGCGATGTTTTACTTCCTCTACAAGGAAATCCTCGTCAACCGCATGATGCTCCTCGAGGCGGATCCCCACGCGAACAAGGCCAGTCTCGAGCATACGGAAAAGGTCATCAACGACCTGAACATCCTCCTCATGAACCAGCTAAAAGCATAGGGGAGAAAATTCGGGGCGGCTTTTTCCAAAG
>DAIOFH010000022.1:0-41387 GCA_036745875.1 Planctomycetota bacterium
GATTTCCCGGAGGTTTGACAAGTCGCTTATTTCCGCCACCACTGCAAACCATTGTTTGCGGATTTTGTGGAATAATTTGCGAATGAGGGTAGGTCCGTATTGACGTACTGCTTGGCGGTCCGAAAAACATCCTCGATATCTATGCGCTTAGTCTCACTAGGTATACTGTAAAGTTGCGGGAACGGTTGCGCGCCATACCATACCGCATTCCCGGACACGCCTTCATCTCTTACCCCGAAATGCGAACGCCGCGATCCGAGCATCTGTGAATTTTTCGCCAGTGCGGCTTCGGGGTCCGCCAGGTAATCGCTTCTGAATTGTTCACTCTGTCTGGCGCAATCCAGTATCGTTTCTTCCCGGGACAACTGGTCCATTATTTCGTAAACGCCATTGTCGATCAGGTACTGCTTGTGCGCCTGCGCTTTTGGTGCGGAGATTCTGGCCTGCTCAATTGACTCTTCTTCGGAAGGGGCGCCTTCACGCATGGAGCCGTCCTCATTATACCATTGCCACGTTTGTGTTTCGGAATCGTAGATGTTGTACGCTCCGATCCCGTACAGCGAATCGTTGGCGCCCTGGCAGACCTTGCCGGTGAAACCGGTTGCCTCGCGGGCCTGCGCCATAAGCTCCTCTATGTCCTGTTTCAACTGCTCGACCCGCTCGGCCATGTCTTCGAAGCCGGCGGGGATGCCGTCTTTACTTGCCGCCTGGGTTTTTTCTGCAGAGGACTGTTTCTGGATGGTTGCCGCGACGTTGTTTTGCGCCAGCCAGTTGCTGAAGGAAAAAGCATCCCGGGTTGATGTCTTTTTGGAGGGACTTACCGATTGACCGGGTAGAACGTAGGAAGAGTTTATTCCATCAATTGCCATTTTTTCCCCTTTTACAGCCAACCAGCGGCAGATTTTACCGTCTGGACGCGACAATTCGCCTTGAAAGGGAACGAAACAATTATTTAACCAGTTTCATGGATCTTTTTTCCCGGGGAAATTTCGAGAAGTTGCCGCACATGGACGGCCTGCTTTACGCCCTTCGACGCACGAGTATAACAACAGCCACGGATTTGACATAGATATTGGCATAGTCGATGTTCATGACTTTTTGGCGACCCTCTTTGTCACGGTCGTTCCATCCTTGCATGTGGATAAATTCCTCGTCCTTGGAAAGGAACTTTTTCACCGTCACGGTGCCGTCGATGGCATGAACACAGACTGGCTCGCCCTGGCGCGGTTCAAGAGTCGGGTCGCAGTACAGCACCATATGCAGCAGGACGAGCGCAAGCCCGAAATCCAATAATCCAGCAAGAGAGGAAATCACGGCATAGCGAGTCATTCAAAATGCCTTGCGGCGAATAACCGAAGGATCAATGGCAGCTACGGTCGGAGAACCGGTAAATTGCAATATACGTTCCAATTCCCGGGTGAACGATTCGATAACCTGGCGGACGCCGTCCGACCCGCCCGCAGCCAAACCGGCCATGATGGATTTTCCGACAGATACGGCATCTGCGCCCAGCGCCAGGGATTTGAAGACATCCATTCCGCTGGTTATGGCGCAATCGCTGAACACTGCCACTTTTCCGCCCACAGCCTTTCGTATTTCCGGAAGCAGCAGCGCCGGAGGCACGGCATAATCCAGAACAGCCCCGCCATGATGCGAAACGACGATACCATCCGCTCCCGCCTCCGCCGCTTTCACCGCATCATCAACGCTGAGCACTCCCTTGAGGACGAACGGCAGCTTGGTCGCTGCGGCATAGCGCTTGAGATCGTCCATACCCTTCGGTCCCATGGGAATGGGAGCGGTGCCGTTTTTTCGTCCATAATAGAAATCAATATCCATGCCAACAGCGAATGCTCCAAGCTTTCCAGCCAGTTCGAGCTTACGCAGGATCAGGTCCTCGTCCGCATATGGCTTGACCACCTTGACGGTTTTCGCGCCCGTGTCGATGATTGCCTTGAGCTCGTCATCGCTGCCTATGCCGCACCACATGACGGCATCGGCTGCGGCGGCTCCTTTGGCCGTTTCCACCATGCCGTCAGGGTAGACCTTGTCAAGACTGGACAAGGCGGCGGTCATGACCGGCGTTGAAAAGCCCTCGCCAAACACCCGAACAGACGTCGAGGCGGGCTGCGCGTCAAGCATGCGGAATTCCACCAATAGGGAATCGAAATACTCCCTGGCAATGCGCTGTCCATTGCCTGCGTCCGGTTTTATGGCGGTTATGGCCATGTTTTTGTCATGAAGCAACTTTTCGCCGACGCGCAGCAGATTATCGTTATCGGTCATGGCGTCTCCTTTTTGTGGGGATAAAAAACCGTCATCAATCCTTCAGGGTGAACCTCCAGGAACAATTGCAGGTGGGATCCGTGACTTCGGGATGGCAGCTAAGGCATTCTGTTTCAATCCGGCTGTCGATCTCGGCGGCGAATCCGGAGTATTCGACCACCGCGACCGGCTTGCAGGGATGATAGGCCATGCCCTTGCGGTTCCTGGCGGTCTGGACGCGGCAATCAACCATGCGGTAGACAAGCGCGTTGTCTTCCATGATGAATTCATCCTGGTTCAGCGCGGCGTAAAACCGGAACGACAGCGCCTGCCGTAGCCCTTCAAGGCCAGGACGCTCGGGTAGGCCGAGAAACTCCTTGATCCGGCGGGCTTCGATGACGGTGAAGCGTTTCCACGCCTCAATGTCATGGAACAGCGCCTCGTCCATCCCGAATTTCCGCTCAATCGACTGGAACCACAAACCATCCATCGCCAGCCAGTTCTTGGCGAAATTGCCGCAAAGCTCCACCAATTTTTCCTTGGGGAGATCGGAGATCTTTTGGTAATCCATGGTCTATCCTTCTTGCATGCGTGTAAATTATCACATCCCGGAAAACAACCACACAGTATACTTCGTATTTTTGCGGGACGCAATCGGGCTTCAGGTTGTTTGCCGGGCCGACTTAAGGTATACTGGCGGACCGCCAACAGAATGTCGCCGGTTTTCGAGGAGGGGTTATGGACGAAGACTATTCCGCTGCGGACGAGTGGGTTTTCACACCGCGCTCCGGGACGCTCCGGCACGACGGCATTGTCAAAAGCCTTGGCAACGAGTTGCTCCAAACCATTCTCAACGTGGTGCAGGACGGCATATGCATTATTGACAGGGACCTGGACATCATCTACGCCAATCCCGCCATGGCCTGCTGGTTTCCCGTCAACAAAGGGGTAATAGGCACCAAATGCCATCAGTCCTACCACCAACTTCCCTGCCCCTGCGATGAATGCCCTTCCATCACCGCATTCGAGACGGGCGAACCGCAAACCACCGTCAAAAGTTACGACAAACCGGGAAAGGAAATCGGTTGGCACCGGGTTTTCAGCGTGCCGATATTAGACGGCAAGGGCGATCCCGTACTGGTCATAGAGTATATTCGGGAGATAACGTCGCAAAGAAGAGCGGAGGACATATCCGAGTTTTCCGAAGCGCAGAACAGGATGCTGATGGATTTTCTCGAACAAAAGGAGCGGGAACGGGAGACTTTCGAGCAGACGGTGGTCAACAATGTCGAACTGTGCGTCAAACCCGTTCTTAATTATCTCGAGAGCGCCCTGGGCCGCGAAAATATGGAGCTTGTCAAGCGGCAACTGGACTCCGCCCTGAGCGGCTTGCGAAAAAACACCTCCTTTCCCTCTTCCGTCCTGTCACCGAGGGAATTGGAAGTGGCGCACCTTATCAAGGAAAACCTCGCCAGCAAGGAAATCGCGAAAAAGCTGGCAATCACCAAGAAAGCCGTCGATTTTCACCGGACCAATATCAGAAAGAAACTTGGGCTCAAGCCTGATGAAAGCCTGAGAATTTTCCTGGACCTCAACATATAATACCGGGAAAGAACCGGTATCAAACAGGTACTTTACTGGAATCGACAAATCGGGGACCCCGCGTATCCTGGAAATACGATGATGCTGATGTGCATCTGTATTTTCCCTTCATACGCAAGAAGGAGTCTCCCATGAGCGAAAACCTGTTTACGCCGTTGAAAATCGGCGCCAGAACCGCCCCGAACCGCATTGCGATCAATGCAATGGAATGCTGTGACGCGCTCGAAAACGGCGATCCAAGCCCCGCCACCTACGCACGGTATGAAAACCTGTACAAGGGCAAGGCCGGGATCATCGTCCTCGAAGCAATCACTCCCCAGTACGATTATGTTTCCCGGAAACACCAATTATCCATACGCGAGCATAATATCCCCGCCCTGAAAAAATTCGTTGCCCATCTCAAGAAGATCAACCCCGACGCCATTCTTCTCTTTCAAATCACCCATTCCGGCGAGATAAGCAATCCCACATTCTCCAAACGCATCCGGGTGACGAAAGAACCGCTGCCCGGCTTCGAGGATGCCGAATTGATCGGGGAAAAAGAGATCGAGCAGGTGATAAAAGACTATGTCCTTAGAGCGAAATTGTCCCACGAGGTGGGTGCGGACGGCGTGGACCTGAAATTGTGCCACGGCTATCTTGGTTCCCAGATATTGCGGCCGTTCAACAAGGAAAACTGGAAATACGGCGGCAAATGGGAGAACCGGCGGCAATTCGCGATCGACATCTACGACCGGGTGCGCGAGGCTGTTGCGGACAAGGACTTTATCCTTGGCTCGAAGATTTCCACCTATGAGGGATTCCCCGGCGGTTGCGGCACTCTCGGCCCGGACAGCGCCACGATGGACCTGACGGAATCGATCGATCTGGTCAAGCGCCTTGAAGAGCACGGAGCGCATTATATACTGCAGTCCGCAGGCTCGCCCTCGCACACCCTGGACCTCGCACACCCTGGACCTCGCACACCCTGGACCTCGCACACCCTGGACCTCGCGCACCCTGATATCCGCACTCCCGATTACGCCTACATACATTTTTTCTTCCAGAAGGCGTACAGGGACAATCTTCGTCCGGAAACGGTGGTGATCGGCTCCGGCTATACGATCTACCGCGACGGCAGGGCGAAGTTCAATGCGGTCAAACCGGAGAAAAACTCCCTACGCTTCTGGGGAAACAAAAACATCGGCGACCGCGTGGTGGATGCCGTCGCCATCGGCCGTCAATCATTTGCCGATCCTTTTTTGCCGGTCAAGATGCAGGAAAACCGCGATACGGAAATCCACTGGTGTACCTTATGCGACCACTGCGTGGAATTCCTGATCCGCCAGTATCCGGTCGGTTGCGCCACTTTTGACAAGCATTTCACCCAGCAGTATGTCGAAATGCTAAAAACCGAAGGCAAGCTGAAAGAAAAACATACCTGACCACCGTCCAGGCCAAATGGTCGCCAATAACAGCACGAGGATTACGTACGTGTTGGAATGGCATGGAAACAAGAATGATTCGTTCTCCGCATAGCTCTAACTTCCGTTAAGGACAAAAACAGGTTGGTTCTTCAGCCTTACGTTCCGTGCTCTTCCATTTTTATCTGCCTCCGGCACCTGCTCGCCCGCGTAGATGAAAAATTGTGCCCACCGAGGTGAAAATCCACTAAATACCCGTGTATAACGACATTAAACTGGAGAACTTAGCTGTATTGTAAAATAATTGCCTGACAAGAATACCATTTACAGCATCCCTTAAAAGCGTTTTTGGACATGATATCATCGTTTTTTTCTTGACAATCTGCAAACGTTTACTAAGTTGAAGTGCAACATACTCAATTGCCGCCATAATGCGTTACAATTATTGCAGGCCAGTCCTAATCTCTGATCTTTGCTACATGTTTTTTCTGAATTGCATGCGTTCGATGCGGTGGATTGTTTTTGGCGATCTTCCATTCTCGGCAAAAAGTGTCCAATACTCCCCGCATCTGCTGGTCACGTTCACCTATAGCATTTTTAAGCGAATAAGCCTTGATTGACAGCCAGTTACGCCGGCGCTTAAAAAGCTAGAGTAAAAACAATGCTTCTTTGCCAAGACCTAAAGCATGCTTTAACGATTTCTTGGGCCAAACTCTATATACGGTAGCTGTACCATCAGTTTACCTCAGATTCTTTTTCGAAAGGAGGTTGCGTCATGGTGGAAGCGAGAGACCCTGCAAGCGGCGCGGGCCTGACATACCTTATGGTTGGCGGCGGTCCGGGCGCATTCATTGGCGCGGTTCACAAGACATCCATCGATTTGCTTGGCCAGGCCAGGATGGTCGGCGGCTGCTTTTCCCGCACTCCGGAAAAAAGCAAGGCACAGGGGAAAATATGGGGCATCGATCCGGATCGGGTATATGACAGCTACCAGACAATGATCGAACGGGAGGCGGTACGGGCGGACAAACCGGACTTCGTCGTCATCGTCACCCCGAACAACACCCATTATCCGGTAGCAAAGCTGGCGCTGGAAAACGGCTTCCACATCGCCTGCGACAAACCACTCTGCCACACGGTCATGGAGGCCAAGGAACTGGTCAAACTCTCGAAGGACAACAAACTGGAATTCCTCGTCACCTATACATATATCGGCTATCCCCTTGTACGGCAGATGCGGGAAATGATCAAACGCGGGGATCTCGGGGAAATTCGCGTGGTCGTCGGCGAATATGCCCAGGGCTGGCTCGCCGATTATGCCGAAGGCGGCGACAACAAACAGGCCTCCTGGCGCACCGATCCCAGCCAGAGCGGCATCGTCGGGGCGATCGGCGATATCGGGACCCACACCGAAAGCCTGATCCGCTTCACCACCGGCCTCGAAATTACCTCGCTCCTCGCCGACATCGACGCCTTTGTCCCGAACCGCAAACTGGACGACAACGGCTTTGTCATGTTCAAGGCGAAAGGCGGCGCCAAGGGCACCATCTGGGCGAGCCAGGTCGCCATCGGCTGCGAGAACGGCCTTTCCATCCGCGTCTACGGCACCAAGGCCGCGCTCGAATGGCACCAGGAAAACCCCAATGTCCTTATGTATTCCGTAAAGGACAAACCGGTGGAACTCCTGACCCGCGCAAACGGCTATCTGCACCCCCACGCCGCGCGCTACACCCACCTCCCGACCGGCCACCCGGAGGGCCTTTTCGAGGCGTTCGCCAATCTCTACGACGGCTTCATCCAAACCATCGTCGCCAAAAGGGAAGGCCGCCAGCCGGGTGAATTCGACATCTTCCCGACTGTCGAGGACGGGCTTGCCGGCGTCAAATTCATCCATTCGGTCGTCGATTCCTCCAAGCAGAACAACATTTGGGTGGATCTTGATTATTGACACGCTTATATGAAAGGATGGCAGCATGGGTAACAGACCTGTAACGTTGTTCACTGGACAATGGGCTGACCTGCCCTTCGAAACGATTTGCCAAAAGGCCTCCGGCTTCGGCTATGAAGGACTGGAAATCGCCACTTGGGGCGATCATATGGAAGTGGCGAAAGCCGCCGCCGACCCCGCCTACGTGAAAAACCGCAAGGACACCCTCGCCAAATACAAGCTCGGCTGCTGGGCCATCGGCGCGCACCTTCCCGGCCAGTGCGTCGCCAGCCTCTACGATCCGCGCTACGATGGCTTTATGCCCGCCCACATGAAGGGCAAAGGCGATGAAATGCAGAAGTGGGCGTCCGAGGAAATGAAGACCGTAGCCAAGGCAGCGAAGGCCATGGGCGTGAAGGTCGTCACCGGCTTCACCGGCAGCCCGATCTGGAACTACTGGTATTCGTTCCCGCAAACCAGCCAGCAGCAGGTCGACGACGCCTTCAAGGAAGTGGTGGACAAGTGGACGCCGATCCTCGACGTCTTTGACGAATGCGGCGTCAAGTTTGCGCTGGAAGTCCACCCGACGGAAATAGCCTTCGACCTGTATTCGACGGAAAAATTGCTCAAGGCGTTCAATTACCGCGAGACCTTCGGCCTCAACTTCGACCCCAGCCACCTTCTCTGGCAGGGCGTGAACCCGGCCCTGTTCGTCCGGGAATTCGGCGACCGCATCTACCACGTCCACATGAAGGACGCGGCCGTCACTCTGGACGGCAAGGCTGGCATCCTCGGCAGCCATATCGAATTCGGCGACACCCGCCGGGGCTGGAACTTCCGTTCACTCGGCCACGGGCAAGTGGATTTCGACTCCATCATCCGCGAACTCAACGTCATCAAGTACGACGGCCCCCTGTCGGTCGAATGGGAAGACAGCGGCATGGACCGCGAATACGGCGCCAGGGAGGCGGCGGAATTCGTCAAGAAGGTGGATTATCCGCCGTCCGACGTCGCCTTTGACGACGCCTTGAAGAAAGATTGAGCCTATGGCGCAAGAAGACAGGCCGGAGCCGGTCCTTGCGGTGGAAAAGGTATCGAAGGAATTCTCCGGGGTACGTGTCCTCGACTCGGTGTCACTGACCATATATCCCGGAGAAATCTTCGGTATTATCGGCGAAAACGGCGCGGGGAAATCCACCCTGCTCAAGATCATCGGCGGACTCTACGAACCGACCGAAGGCACGGTGCTTGTCGGCAAAAACAGGGTGCAGGAGTTCGATCCCGAGGCGGCGCGCGGCCTCGGCGTGACCATGATCCCGCAGGAATTCAACCTGGTCGGCCATCTCACCGTCTTCGAAAACATTTTTCTCGGCCAGGAACCGCGCGGCCGGTTCGGCCTTCTCGACAAACGGTATATGATCGGCAAATCCCAGGAGCTCCTGGACCGCCTGAACGCCTCGTACATCAGCCCGCACGCCCTCGTCGACGCCCTTTCCGCCGCCCAGCGCCAAATGGTGGAGATAGCCAAGGCGCTGGTGAACGAAAATTCCCGCGTCATCATCATGGACGAACCCACCACCGTCCTCAACCAGGCTGAGGTGGAAACGCTGTTCGAGACCATGCGCGACCTCCGGGACAAGGGGGTCGCCGTTATCTATATTTCCCACAAGCTCCGCGAAGTGAAGGAAATCTGCGACAGGGTGCTTGTCCTCCGGGACGGCCAGTTCATCTCCCTGGATGACACAAAAAACCTCACCACCCATCAAATGGCGGCCAGCATGGTCGGCCGCGAACTGAGTCAGGTCTTTCCTCCGAAGGCGGAACCGTCGGCGGAACTCGCCCTCCAGGTCAGGAATCTGTCTGTCGAAGGGCAGCTCAGAAACATCTCTTTCTCGGTCCGCAAGGGCGAAGTGTTCGGCCTCGCCGGGCTGATGGGAGCGGGGCGGACGGAAACGGCGGAAGCCCTGATGGGCCTGCGCCGCCGCTCTTCCGGTACGGTGGACATCCACGGCGTGCGCGCCGACACCCGCAACCCCATCGCCGCCGTCGACGCGGGACTGGCCTACCTCTCGGAGGACCGGCAGGGAAAAGGCATCCTGACCAGGGCGGACATTGTCGAAAACATCACCCTGTCCAGCCTGGAGGATTATGTCCAACGCGGGCTCCTGTCGAACCGCCGTCGGCGCGGCGCGAGCGAGAAATACGTTTTCGAATTCAATATCCGCGCCGCCAACCTTGCAGCCAACCTGGAATTCTTCTCCGGCGGCAACCAGCAAAAAGTGTCCCTCTCCAAGTGCCTCGACACCCACCCGAAGATCATGATCTTCGACGAGCCGACCCGTGGCATCGACATCAAGGCCAAGTCGGACATATACAATTTCATCCAGAAGTTGGCGTCGGATGGCCTTGCCTGCATCCTTATCTCCAGCGAGCTTGAGGAAATCATCGGCCTGTGCCACCGGGTAGCGGTGCTGCACGAGGGGGAAATCACCGGCATTCTCGAAGAGGGCGACATCAACGAGGAGGAAATAATGCTCTACGCCACCAACCTGAAACGAAACCAGGCGATAACCACGCTGGCGGCGGAGGGCACGGCATGATACCGAAAAAATCCTCACTGAACCTCGGCGTACTAGGCCCGTACCTGGCCCTTGCCGCCATGATCGTCATTGCCGCCGCGACCTCGGACCACTTTTTCCAGGTGCGGAACCTCCTCAACATCACCAGACAAGTTTCCTATACCGGCATTATCGCCCTCGGCATGACTTTCGTCATCATCGCCGGCGGCATCGACCTGTCGGTGGGCAGCGCCGTCGCATTCATCGGCGGCATGATCATCACCAGCATGAATTATTTCTTCCTTGAGTTCGGCCCTGGTTCGCAGGCAATCAGCATCATCCTCGCCCTCGCGATCGGGTTGGCCATAGGCTTTGTCGGCGGGTTATTGTCCGGCTTTTTCATCACCAAGTTCAATATCGCGCCGTTTATCACCACCCTCGGCTTTATGGGCATATACCGCTCCCTTGCCCTGTATACTGGGAATGGCGGGGAATTCCGCGTCGAGGGCGGGATCAAGTATTTCATGCAATTCGGCGGCGGCTGGTTCCTCGGCCTGCCGATACCGTCCTTTATTTTCATCCTGCTGGCGGTGTTGTTCACGATCATCCTCAAATGGACGCGTTTCGGACGCTATGTCTGCGCCGTCGGGTCGAACGAACGCGTCGCCGCCTATGCTGCGGTGCGGGTCGGCTATGTCCGGACCCTCACCTACGTCATCTGCGGCGTCACAGTGGCCATTTCCGCCTTTATGCTCGGCGGCAGGATGAACTCCATCAATTCGACCAACGCCGGCACGTTGTACGAGCTCGATTCCATCGCGGCCGTGGTCATAGGCGGCACGGCGATGACCGGCGGCAGCGGCTCGATGGCGGGTACGGTGGCGGGTGCGTTGATGCTCGGGATCATTTCAAACATGCTCAACATGTGGGGGGTATCCGCCTATCTGCAGGGAACGGTAAAAGGCCTTGTCATCATCTTCGCCGTCCTCGTCCAGCGCCCGGAAGCACAGCAGATGGTCAAGGACGCGTTCCATTTAGTCGTCAGGGCGCTGAGGGGAAAACTGGCTTCCGAAGACGAATGAGCCAATTGATGACTGCGGTTATTAGCGCGTTTTCGGAAAAGGCAGGCCCTCTCCGGCGTTTTCGGGCTCAACTGTGCCAACCAAAACGCGCAAAAGGGAAGGGTCAACCATTCGCGAAAACGCTATAACGTATTCTGCGACATTTGTGCGGGTTGTGTTTTTCGTTCCTTCTTTCAGAGGAGAAATGCCATGAAGCGCAAAGCACTTGTGGTAGCGGCTGTATTGTTCGGTTTGTGCCTGTGGGCCGGTTCCGGCCAGGCGGGCGAAAAGGTCAGGATCGGCATTTCGTGCCCGACGGCGGATCACGGCTGGACCGGCGGCATTGTCTGGTGGGCGCAAAAAGCGGTCGACGAATTCAGCAAAAAATATCCGAACGCCGAATTTCTGCTGGTCACTGCAGACGCCCCGGCCAAGCAAATCTCGGACGTCGAAGACCTGGTGACCAAGGGCATCAAGGCCCTTGTCGTGCTGCCGCACGAACCGGCCCCCCTCACCCCGACCCTCAACGAAATCAGGAACTCCGGCGTCTTCACCGTCGTCGTCGACCGCGTTATCCCTGAACTTGAGCGCGACATCTACGTCGCCGGCGACAACCACGGCTTCGGCCTGCGCTGCGGCGAATTCATGGCCAGGGAAATGGGAGGCAAGCCTGCCGAAATCGTCGTCATGACCGGCATCCCCTGCGACGTCGACACCCTCCGCGTCAACGGCTTCAACGAAGTCATCGCCAAGCACCCCAACATCAAGGTCCTCGAATCCCAACCCGCCAACTGGAGCACCCAGAAGGGCCTGGAACTGATGGAAAACTTCCTCCAGAAATACCCGAAAATTGACGCCGTATGGTGCCAGGACGACGACGTGCTGAAGGGCGTCATGCAGGCCTACAACGAATCCGGCCGTTCCGACGTCAAGCTGGTGCTCGGCGGCGCGGGCTCCAAAGACATCATCAAAATGATCATTGACGGCGATCCGCTGGTTCGCGGCACCATCACCTATCCCCCGAAGATGATTTATGACGGTGTGGAACTGGCCGCCGAACACATGACCCGCGGCGCGGGCGATGAACAGGCGATCACCGGCAAAGCCCTCGACAAAACAGTCATCATCCCTGCCGAACTCGTCACCAAGGAAAATGCCAAGGATTTCTATTACCCCGACAGCATTTTCTAAAAGAAATCCTACAAAAACCATAGGTAAATTATCACAAATTACCGCTCCGCCTCTCCGATACGGGAGGCGGTTTTTTTTATGCATTTTTCTAACAAAAGGCCGGGCCAAGACATCCGGTTTCCTCTCGCCACCAAAATTACCGAACACAGCCAGGATTAAAATATGTACAACACAAACCACAGCATGGAGTTGCAGTATTATAGTGATTTTTAAAGATACCAAAACTTATTTCGTCAAACCCATTTTATATATTAAAAAAATCATGAGACCATCGGTTCAAAATTCAGATTGATAGTGTATAGTCTAAGTAGATCATTTTATAACCTTTTACTATTTAATGCGTTATATATATTTCACTGGAGACTGACAAGTTTTTCTTATTGGTCTATTCAAAAAGGAGAAAAGCATGTCAATGTCCAAAAAGATATTTAGCATCGTCATAATTTTGCTACTTCTTGCAGTTACACTCACTGTCGTCGCCCTAACAGGCATCAAACGACTGGACTACCAGGCTAATTATCTCGCACGGCGTTCTACCAGATTGTTGGCCGCAAGCTTTATCGACAACATACTCCTGGAAAGGGAAGTGGCAATCAATGAAGTTGTCCGAACCCGCGATATAACCCGAAGGCAGGAAATCATCGCGAAGGATATGGCCCAGCAGGAAGCTAGGTTCGTGGAAATGCTGGAGAGATACCGCACCAATTTCTCGGAGCAGAATTTCAAGACGCGTGATCAAGATGTTGCCGAACTCCGAAAGCGTTGGGACGAATATTCCAACTTAACGCATGAATCCGCCAACATTTCCCTTATCAATTCAAGCGTGACCGCAGATCAGGTGTCTCTTGCTCTGACTCCCTTCTGGGACAGGATATTTGACGAACTGAATGCCTTGAGCAACGGACTAATGACATGGGGGGAGGAAGGCGCGGGGCAATTGGCGCTTACGGTGAAAGACATATCTTTCGGCCTTGTTTCTTTCCGCCTCGAATCCATCCGCTATAACTTCAATACCAAGTCGGAGAACATCAAACCGATTGAAAACCGGCTGCTTGCGACCAGGGATACGGTTTATGGCTTGTTCGATACCCTACTTGCAGGCATCCCGCCGGGAAATGAAAGCGCTGAGGCAAAGCGTTTACAAACAGAGGTCAAAAACGCCATTTCCCCAACTCTGGATAAAATCATCCCGCTCGTACACCAGAATTCCGACCGCCGAGCATCGGAACTTCTGAATGGTCGAACCCAGGTTGCACAGCGCAAAATTGACGACTACACCAACAACCTCATCGACCAGGGTACCATCGAGACGGCAAAAGCGATCGAAGAAGTCGAGCTGCTGGGATCAACCGTCTTTTACATCATGATCGTGGCCAGCACGGCGGGGGTGGTCATCTGCCTCATACTTGCCTGGGTAGTGGTTCGCTCAATCACCCACACTCTTAACGATATCATCGACCATCTTGACGAAAGCGCCACGCTGGTAAATTCAACCGCCGGCCAGATTTCCAACGCCGCTCAGGAACTGGCCGAGGGGGCGACCTCCCAGGCCGCCAGCTTGGAGCAAACTTCCTCCGCGCTGGAACAAATGGCTTCTATGACCAGAAAAAATGCCGATAGCGCCACATCGACAAACAAGACGACCGTCAGCAATAACGAATTGATTTCCATCGGTTCGGGCAATGTTAAAGACATGATGGGGGCGATGAACGCCATCGACGACTCAGCCGCCCGGATCAATAGGATCATCCAGACCATCGAGGATATCGCCTTCCAGACCAACCTCTTGGCGCTGAATGCGGCCGTGGAGGCAGCACGGGCCGGGGAAGCGGGTAAAGGTTTCGCCGTCGTTGCCGACGAAGTCAGGAATCTAGCCGGTCGATCGGCACAAGCGGCCCAGGAAACAACCACGCTAATCCAAGGAACGATCGAGAATGTGAAAAAGGGCGTGGAAATCGCGGAAAAGCTCGACTCAAGCTTCAAACTGATCGAGGAAGGGCCGCACACGGTGTCCGACAGTATCACGGAAATAGCCACCGCCACCAACGAGCAGGCACAAGGGGTTGATCAGGTTAACACCGCGGTCGCTCAGATGGACAAAGTCACCCAACAAAATGCCGCTTCGGCGGAGGAATCGGCTTCCGCCTCGGAAGAGCTTTCCGCCCAGGCAGAAGGTCTTAACTCTATGGTCCATCGGCTTGTCGACCTTGTTCATAGTGGTAACGGCAATGGTCACTTGAACGGTAACGGGAACGGGAATGGGAATGGGAGAAAAAATGGCAACGGCAACGGGCACATATCCCCCGCCCTATCCGTCAAAATTGCCGACCGACCCTCGCCCCGCGAAGTCGGCGTCAAAGTAGTGGAACCAAATGCGGTAATTCCTCTGAATGAAAGTGACATGTTCTAAATCCTAATATTCACGAAAATTCTTAAAATGCTCAAAAACGGAATCCCTAAAAAAAAACCTCTCCCAAACCCGGGAGAGGTTTTTTTGAAAGTAAATGCGCCTGCCCTTGCCTATCTCGATTTTCTGTTGCGCCAGAAGTCGATGAAGACGGCGAGCAGGATGACTATGCCTTTGACCACGTACTGCCAGAAAGAACTCACGCCCAACAGGTTGAGGCCGTTGTTGAGGACGCCGATGATCAGGCCGCCGATGATGGTGCCGCCGATCTTGCCGGAACCGCCCTGCATGCTGGTGCCGCCGACAACAACCGCCGCGATGGCGTCCATTTCAGCGCCTTCCCCGGCGGTCGGTTGCCCCGAGTACATGCGCGACGCCAGTACTACGCCCGCAATCCCCGCCATCACGCCAGTGAAGGCGTGGACGAGGAACTTGACCCGCTGTACGTTGATGCCGGAAAACTCCGCCGCTTGCGGGTTGCCGCCAACCGCGTATATGTGACGCCCAAACCTGGTCCAGTTCATCAATATGCTGGTTATGATAAGTATTATCGCCAGGAGGACGACAGGCGTCGGGACGGGACCGATGTATCCCGCGCCGAGGAACTGCCATTCCGCGTTGACGATACGCACGGGAGATCCGCCCGTATAAACGTACGCCAGCCCCTTTGCCACGTTCATTGTCGCCAGCGTCACGATAAAGGCCGGTATCGTCGTTTTCGCCACGACAAGGCCATTGAACATGCCGATCAGGCCGCCGGCGAAAATGCCGACAAAGATGGCGACCGGAATGGGCAGGTCGTAGCGCGCCACGCACCCCGCCGCCACACAGCCGCTGAGGGCGATGACCGAACCGACCGAAAGGTCGATGCCGCCCAGGATGATGACCATGGTCATGCCGCAGGCCAGGTAGACGTTTGTCGACAGCTGGCGGAGCACATTGAAGGCATTGCGCTGGGTAAGGAACGACGCATGGGTCGTCGGATAAAGTGCCAGGAACAGGCACAATACGATCAAGGCAATCAGGATGCCAAGGTTGTCCTTCAGATAATTCTGGAGCCATCTGGCGACCCTGGATTGTTTTTTCGTTGCAGGCAAAGCACTCATTGTCAACCCCGTCATATACTGTACAAACGAATAACCGCACATATTCAATTGAGTTAAAAGTTAAGAGTGGAACGTTCCTAACTCTACACTTTTAGTTCTTAACTTTATTACTGCGCCGCCAGTTTCATGATGTTTTCCTGGGTAATTTCCCCACGTCCGAGGCAACCGGCGATCCGGCCCTGGTTCATGACATAGACACGGTCGGCCATGTTGATGATTTCCGGCATTTCGGAGGAAATCATGATAATGCCGATGCCGCCTTTCACCAGGTCGTTCATGATATGGTAAATTTCCGATTTCGCGCCGACGTCCACGCCCCTGGTGGGTTCGTCCATTATCAGGATCCTCGGGTGGCAGGCAAGCCAGCGCCCGATGATCACCTTCTGCTGGTTGCCGCCGGAAAGGTTTACCAATGTCTGCTCGAGGCTCGGCGTCTTCGTCGACATCATGTCCACATACTTGTTGGTGATGGCTTCCTCTTTTGCCTTGTCGACGAATATCCCCTTGATGAATTCGCCAAGCACCTCGATTGTCGTGTTGTAGCGGACGCTTTGCACCAGGTAGGCGGCTTCGTCCTTGCGGCTTTCAGGCACCAGCGCCAAACCCGCGTCCATGGCGTCAATGGGGGACTTGATGCGGACCTTCTTGCCGGAAATGAAGATTTCCCCGCTATATTCCTTGGTCAGCCCGAACAGGCATTTCATCAGTTCGCTGCGGCCCGCGCCGACCAGGCCGGCAAAGCCGAGTATCTCCCCGGAATGCAGCTCGAAAGAGGCGTTTTCGACGCGTTTGCCGTCGTTGATGTCCTTGCAGCTGAGAAGGACATCGCCGGGCGGAAGGAAATCACGGGTGTAATAATTGGTCAGCTCGCGGCCGACCATCATGGCGATCAGCTTGTCCTTGGTCGTGTCCCTGACGTTTTCCGTCCCGACGTACGCGCCGTCGCGCAAAACGGTGACACGGTCGCAGATCTGCTCAAGCTCGCTCATCTTGTGCGAAATATAGATGATGCCGACTCCCTTTTCCTTCAGCGTGCGCATGACGTTGAAGAGGAAATCGACTTCCTTGTCCGAGATGGAGGACGTGGGCTCGTCCATGACCAGGATGCGGGAATTTTCGGAAATGGCCTTGACGATTTCCACCATCTGCCTCTGGGCGATGGGGGTGGTTTTGACGACCGCCTCGGCGTCAAGCTTCATGTCGAACGAATCGAGGAGCGCCTGGGCGTCTTCGCGCATTTTGCGGTGGTCGACGAACATGCCTTTCATCGGCTCGCGGCCAAGGAAAATGTTTTCCGCCACCGTCATGTAGGGCGCGAGGACCAGCTCCTGGTGGATGACCGCAATGCCCAGATCCTTTGAAGTGGGCACGCCGTCGATTTCGACCTTCTTGCCGTCGATGTAAATTTCGCCGCCGTCGGAGGGGTAAATACCGGCCAATACCTTGATAAGCGTGGATTTTCCCGCGCCGTTTTCGCCCATGATGGCGTGCACTTCGCCGCGCTTGAGTTCATAGTCCACCCCTTTGAGGGCATGGACGCCGGGAAAACGCTTATGGATGTTTTTCATTACCAATAATGATTCGGGCATTTGTATCACCAATTATACGATGGAAAGTGCCCCATTCCTTAAGAACAAAGCACTTTCCATGCGAGATCATTCAGAGCACATCATGCTGCAACAATGCGGAATCCCGGCTTATTGCCAGCCATCGGTGCCGAATTCCTTGACGTTTTCGGCATTGATCATGAAGGTCGGGACCGGGTAGCGGGCGTCGACCTTTTCGCCGTTCAGGAATTTGTACATGACCTGGACCGCGGTCTTGGCCATGGTCATGGGGGACTGCGCGCCGGAACCGGCGATGAGGGACTTGCCGGAGGCCATTTCGCCCTTGATGTCCGGGGAGCCGTCGACGCCGTAGATCAGGCAGTTCTTGACGCCGGCAGCGTTGGCGGCGGCGAGAGCGCCCAGGGCTGTCGGGTCGTTGCCGCCGAAGATCGCGACGACGTTCGGGTTGGCCTGGAGAAGGTCTTCGGCCTGGCGCATGGCGACTTCGAGGTTGCCCCTGGCGTCAAGCTGGCCGACGATCTGGAAGCCCTTGCCGTTGATGGCGTCGAGGAAGCCGTTGGTGCGGTCGACGACTGACTGCATGGTCGGGCTGTCTAGGATGATGATCGGGCCGCCGTTGGGGAGGCGCTTGACGAGGTCTTCGCCGCAGACCTTGCCGGCGTTGTAGTTGTCGGAGCCGATGTAGGAGGTGACATAGGACATGTCGGCGACTTCGGCGTCGAAGTTGAAGACCGGGATGCCGGCCTGCTTCAACTGGTCGAGGGCCGGGCGGATGCCTTCGGCGTCAACCGGGTTGAGGAGGATCGCGTCGATGTCCTGCGCGATCATGTCTTCGACCTGGCTGATCTGGAGGGTGGCGTTGTTGGCGGGGTCGGTGGAAATAAAGGTGTCGCCGTTGTCTTCGACCATCTTGCGCATGGTTTTTTCGATAAGCACGAAGAAGGGGTTGCTGCCGTCCATCGCGGTGTACCCGATCTTCCTCTTTTCGCCGGAGATGGCGACGCCCGAGAACAGGGCGGCCACGAGGCAGACGGACATGATACGAACCAGAAGATTCTTTCTCATAACATCCTCCCTTGATAGTTTACTCTCTGAAAAAGACGAACATTTGCCGGAAATCCGGCTGTACAAATCCCCAAACCCAATTGTAATCGATTACTATGCGACTCTGCTCGAAAAATCACATGAGTGGATCCTAATAAATTCACGGTCTGGAACAGATATAAACGTTGATATAGCGACAGTACTTACCATACAACAAAATGGTAACGTTTTCAGGTAGATTGTTGATAGCAGTAGAATTGCAGATTTTCCAAAAAAGTCAAGACTTTTGTAAAGGTTTTTCTATAGTATTTCACAACGATCTTCCCGCTATGCGCCAAAGGAATCCGCCAGCAGGCGCTCGGCCAAAGCGTCGGCATCTTCGTCCCCCGCCTCGACCAAGGCGGCTGGAAATTTCCTGAACCAGGTGTCCTGGCTTCTGACAAGTTTATTGGTATTCAGGCACAGGCGTTCGATCGCCTCCTCCCATTTTGCCGTCCCCTCGAAGTAGGGGAAAAATTCCTTGTAGCCGACCGCCTGGAGGGGTGTGCGGGACATCGATTCGCGATTGGCGAATACATACTCTACCTCGTCCCTCAGACCTTCCTTCTCCATCCTCGCCACCCTGGCCCGGATGCGGGAATGGACGTCATCCCGGCTTCTGACGATTCGCGCCATGACGAAATCGTGGCGCGGATTGGCGAAAAAAGGCGGCGGTTCGGCGGCGTAATCCGTATTGCCCGAATGAAAACCGGCCCACTCCTTCTGGCGCGAACTGATCCCGTCGCCGGTGAGCCTGATCACTTCAAGCGCCCGCACGAGCCGGCGCAGGTCGGATGGATGGATTTTAAGAGCGGCGGCGGGATCCAGGCTGGACAGCTCCGCATGCAAGGCGGGAGTGCCCTCCAGCGCCGCTTTTTCCTCGATTTCGGCGCGTATAGCCGGGTCAGCGCCCGGTCCTTCGAAAAGACCGTCCAGAAGCGCCTTATAATAGAATGCGGTTCCCCCGGACAGTACAGGCACTTTTCCGCGCGCGGTAATATCCGCTATCGCCCTATCGGCGGCGGCGACAAAATCGGCGGCGGAAAACGTCTCCGTCGGGGCCACCAGATCAAGGCAATGGTGAGGGACATCCCGCCTGTCTGGGAGCGAAGCCTTGGCTGTGGCGATATCAAGTCCCGTATAGACCTTCATGGAATCGACGGAGATGATCTCCCCGCCGATTTTTTTGGCCACCGCCAGGGCAAGTTGTTCCTTCCCCGAGGCGGTGGTGCCGACGATGATTCTGAGAGGAGATTTTTGCATAGGTTTCTTAACTACAGAGCGAAGAGGATACGCTGAAAGCGTGAAAAACTCACTCGCATCCAAGGAAATACAACTCGCACTGGCGCGCGGCCAGGTCGACCTTCTTGACCCTAACCTTGACGATCTGGCCGATATGGAAGCCGGGATCGCCGGCCATGGCGCGTTTTTTCGCCTTCTTTTTACCTGTCGCGACGGGCGGGAGTTCTTCGCGGCAGGAAAAACCCTTTCGCGCCAGGTCGGCGCGGGGGATCAGGCTTTCCACAAAATAACCGGCAATCTCCACAAAAATGCCGAACTTCTTCACACCGGTCACCACCGCTTCGAATTCCTTGTCCGTCGCGCGGGACAGGAGTTCCAGGCGGCGGAAATCCTTGACCGCCTCCTCGATTTTCATCGCCCGCCGTTCGCGGCCGGAGCAGTGGAAGCCGAGCTGTTCCAGGTTTTCGTCGACGAGGACCGGCTTGTGCAGTTTTTTCGGCAGCGTGTTGGCCTTTTCCGCACCCTTGTCAAAGGCGAGGTCAAGCATCTGGTGCAGGAAAAGGTCGGGATAACGCCGGATGGGACTGGTAAAGTGCATGTATTTGGTAAAATTCAAGGCAAAATGCCCGACATCCGAATCCGGACCGTAGACAGCCTGCTGGAAGCTTTTCAGGATCATCAGGTTGATCGCATGCTCCTCCGGCCGGCCCTTGACCTTGCTCACGACCGCCATCAGTTTTTTCCTGGAAAACGGCGGCTTGAACGGATAGCCGGAGGCGGTGAGGAACTCGGCCAATTCCTCGACCCGTTCCTCCTTCGGCGACGGGTGCTGGCGGTGCAGGGACGGCAATCCGTTCTGGGCGGCCCATTCGGCGACGGCCCGGTTGGCCGCCAGCATGAATTCCTCCACCAATTGGTGGGAAAAATCGTGTTCCACCTCCTCCATGCCCTGCGCGACCCCGTCCGAGTCGATGACCACGCGGTATTCGGAAAGGTTGAGTTCTATGGAGTCGTTGGCCAGGCGTTTTTTCCTGAGCCGCATGGCGAGGTCGTGGAGGTTGACGACCGTGTCCAGGACATCCTTGTCAGGGAAGGCGTCGGCAAGGTCCGGATGCATTATTAGATCCCTGACCTCCTCGTAAGTGAAGCGCTTACGGCTGCGGATAATCGAGCGGTGGATCGAATAGTTCACCCGGTTTGCTTCGGCGTCGAAATGCAGCCGCACCGTCTTGGCGGGGCGCACTTCGTCCGGGCGCAGGGAACAGATATCGTTGGATATTTCTTCCGGAAGCATGGGGATGACGCGTTCAGGCAGATAAATGCTGGTCGAACGCTCCCGCGCTTCTTCATCCAGGATGGAATCGGGGACGACGTAATGCGCCACATCGGCGATATGGACATCGACGACGAAGCCGCCATCCTTGTCCGGCTTGATTGACAGGGCGTCGTCGAAATCGCGGGCGTCCTGCGGGTCGATGGTGCAGGTAATCTGTCCGGTCAGGTCGAAGCGGGCCTGCATTTCCTCGGGGTTCAGGTCGCGCAACAGGGCGCGGGCCGATTTCAGGACATCCTGCGGGAAAGGCCCCGGCGCGTCGTTTTCCGCGAGAATCGCGGCCGTTTCCGTATCAGGATCGCCGGATGGGCCGAGGACCTCTATGATCGTGGCCCTTGCCCCGCCCGGATCGTTGGGCCAGCTGATGACTTCCAGCAGCACCTTCATGCCGGCAGCCGGGGGAGTCAATCCGCCCGCCCGGTCGCCAAGGGTGAGGCGCACGGACGCCTTGGTGGAAAGACCCGCGCGCTCGGCGTTGCGCCGGCGGCGTTGCGACTTGGCAACCTGGGAAGCGGTCTTTTCGGGTGCCAGGGGCGAAAAGTCGATGGCAAATTCGTAATGGTTCCTTGGGTCTTCGGTGACCGCGCGCCCCGACGAAAGCATCCGGGCGACGATGCGGTTGCGGGCGCGCTCAAGCACCTCCATGACGACGCCGGAGACGCGGCGGTCGCGGCGTTCCTCGTTTTCTATCACCCGTACGCGCACCTTGTCGCCGTCAAAGGCGTCAAGCATCGCGTCGGGCGGGACAAAGATATCCTGCTCGTCAGGGTCGTCCGGGAGGAGGAAGCCGTGTCCGGCCATCGCAATATCGATGGTGCCGTCCAGGATCTTCTCCTTGCCCCTCAGCCGCCAGCGGGCGTCCTTGCCGCGTTTGACCAGGCCGGTGGAGCGAATATCCTCCAGAACCCCACGGAATTTGTAGAATTCGTCTCCGGGTATTTCCAAAATCTTCGCCATGTCCCTCGACCGCATCGGCTGGTAGCGGGGATCGGCGAACAGCGCGCGCAGCGCTTTTTCATATTGCTTGTTGTTTTCCACTTGTTACTCCGGTTTTATGACAGTTACCCCGCCCATGTACGGCCACAACACCTCGGGAATGGCGATGGAGCCGTCCTTCCGCTGGTTGTTTTCGATAATGGCCGTGACCGTGCGGGGCAAGGCGACGCCGCTGGCGTTGAGGGTGTGTGCCATCACAGGCTTTTTGTCCTCGCCACGATAGCGGATATTGGCCCTGCGGGCCTGGTAATCGGTGAAGTTCGAGCAGGAACTCGCCTCGAGCCACTTGCAGACGCCGGCCGACCATACTTCAAAATCATAGCACTTGGCGGCAGCGAAGGACATGTCGCCGGTGGAAAGGTTCAGGACGCGGTACGGCAGGTTCAGGGACTGGAGGACAGCTTCGACGTCGAGGCGCAATTTTTCGTGCTCGTCCCAGCTGTCCTCGGCGCGGCAGAACTTGACCAGTTCGACCTTGTTGAACTGGTGGACGCGCAGCAGCCCGCGCGTATCTTTCCCTGCCGCCCCCGCTTCGCGGCGGAAACAGGCCGAATAGGCGCAATATTTCAGCGGCAGCTCCTGCGGGTCGAGAATTTCGTCGCGGTGGATGTTGGTGATCGGCACCTCCGCCGTCGGGATGAGGAAAAGGTCGTCATCCTTGTCGCAGTGGTACATGTCCTCCTCGAGCTTCGGAATCTGTCCCGTGCCGATCATCGAGTCGCGGTTGACGAGGAAGGGCGGGAACCATTCGGTATAGCCGTGGCGGGAAGTGTGGAAATCGAGGAAGAAGTTAAAGAGGGCGCGTTCGAGGCGCGCACCCATGCCCCGGTAGAGGATAAATCCGGCGCCGGCGATTTTTACGCCGCGCTTGAGGTCGAGCATGCCGAGCCTTTCGCACAGTTCCCAGTGCGGCTTGGGTTCGAAGTCGAACTCGGGAATCTGGCCCCAGCTGGCGACTTCCACATTCGCTTCGGCGTCGACCCCGACGGGGGCGTCTTCCGAGGGGTGGTTGGGAATGGCGAGCATGATCGCTTCGAGTTCGACCTTGATGCCGCGTTCCTCTTCTTCGAGGTCGGCGATCTGCTGGCCGACCGATTTCATTTCAGTTTGCAGGCCGAGGGTGTCTTCCCCGGCTTTTTTGCGCGTGGCGATTTCCTTGGATACACGGTTGCGTTCGTTCTGAAGGCCTTCCTTGGTGAGAAGTATCTCGCGCCGCCTGGCGTCGAGTGCAACCGCCCTGTCGACGTCGACAGTGACGTTTTTCAACTTCGCCGCTTCGCGAAGGTAATCGGGGTTGTCTTTCAGCAATCGCATGTCTAGCATTGGTGCAATTCTCCCAGTCTCAAGGTGTTGGTAATGATACGTCGGTCAAGGTCGAGAACGCGTCCGGCACTACGCGTTTCAGTTCTTCGAGGGTGTCGTCCATGGTCACCTGCAGGTCGCCGGCAAGTTCAATCAATTCTTCCAGGGATCGTCCCGCCTTGCCTTCCGCCGAGACGCGGGCCAAAACACCGGCAAGATCGGTCAAACCCAGGTAGGCGGCGAATCCGCGCGCCTTGGTGGCGATGAAAATAATCCTTTCCCAGTCCGGGTCGCCCTTTTCCGCCATGTCGATGATGCGGATGACGTCCGGCACCGAGTCCTCCATGAACACCTGGAGGATGCCGACGAATTCGGAACCGTCCATCATTTCCCTGACATTCGCCACCTGGCGCATGTTGACGCGCCTGACGGAGGTGAACACGGGGTCGCAGACGCCGGAACATTCGCCCAGCGGCTCGACTCCCGTGGCGTCGCGGATAGCCGCCATCAGGACCGCCGGATCGATAGGCTTCGCCACCACAGCGCCAAACCCCTCCTGGACGAAGTTCTCGAATTTTTCCCGCATGGCTTCGGGGGCCAGCAGGACCGCCGGAACGGGCTGGTTCTTCTTTTCGTGGTCGCGTATTACTTTCAGCGTTTGCACCCCGTCCAGTTTGGCGGTCTGCAAGTCAAGCAGAACAATATCAAAGCTTTCCCGCCTGGCGCGTTCGGCCGCGTCAAAACCGTTTTCGACCATAGTCGTTTCATGCCCGTCGAGGCCAAGCATGGCGGACAGCTGGCGGGCAAGCATGGGATTGGCTGCCGTCACGAGCATTTTCATGACCGGCAGGCGCAGGACCGCCGCGGCGTCCGGAAGGGCGTCTATCCTCGCGGCGGCGGCCGTTTCCTCGGGGCTTGCGACTACAAGAGGAATTGTGAAATGGAATTCGCTGCCCTTGCCGGCGATGGAATCAAAGCCGATCTTGCCGCCCATCAGGCCGACAAGACGCCTGCATACGGACAGCCCGACGCCAAGGCCGCCGTAACGGCGCGCCGAGGTCGTCCTGCTCGGGGCGTATTCGTCGAATATTTCATCGCCCGCGCCGGTGTAAAGTCCTTGACCGGTATCCGAAACCATGAAACGTATTTTGTCGGCGATGACGTCGATGGAAATGGTGACCCTGCCCTGCTTGGTGAATTTGACCGCGTTGTCGACAAGATGGGTCAGGACGCGGCGCAGGCAAAGAGTGTCCGCCACGATGGCGTCCGGGACGCCGGGGCCGATGACCACATCCAGGTCGAGGCCCTTTTCCTCGGCCCGCGCCGAGAAGAAGGCGGCGACGCTGCGGCACAGGCGAAGGACATTGGCGGGACCGAGGCTGAGCTTCATGTCGTCCGCGCCCATCGAGGACATTTCGCCTATGCTGTCGACGAGCCGGACCAGGGAGTCGGCGGAGGACAGGATCACCAGCGCCAGCTCCCGCTGTCGATCCGAAAGGTCCGTCTCCATAAGCATGCGGGTCATGCCGATAATGGCGTTGGCGGGAGGCGCCAGCTCCCGGCCGACGATACCGATGATGATGTCGCGGCTTTTCTGGTGTTCCCGGCTGTTCAGTCGCAGGCGGCGGATAAGTTCGTCCGTCTGCGCTTCCTTCGCCGAATCGACGGCGAGGACCAGCACGCCCTGCACCGCTTTCGCGGAATCAAACCAGGGGCTGACGGACATTCGGCAGGGGACGAGTTGCCCCTTGACCCCGGTGAGGTCGATCTCCATGGTCGAAGCCTGCCGGGACTGCATGGCGGATTCCACCATGTTGGAGAAAGCGGCGAGTTTTTCGACATAAACGAACTGGCGGAAATCCAGGCCGGAAATGTCGGAGAGGGAGCGTCCCAACATGTCGCAGGCTGCCTGGTTGGCGTTTATGAGCGTTTGGTCCTTGTTGAGGAGGATAAAACCGAATGCCGCGTCCTCGACAAGGCGGCGCATGTCGGAGTCGTTGCTTTTTAGGAGTGCGGTGAGGGATTCCAGTTTGGCGATACGACGGCGCGCAGCTTCCTCGAG
Source organism: Planctomycetota bacterium (assembly GCA_036745875.1). Taxonomy (GTDB): domain Bacteria; phylum Planctomycetota; class SZUA-567; order SZUA-567; family SZUA-567; genus DAIOFH01. The sequence continues at coordinate 25,107 of DAIOFH010000022.1, forward strand.
CTCGAGGCAGCGCTGGGCAAGGCGGAGGTTTTCTTCCGCAAGATTGTTTGCGGCGTCCGTGCAAGCGTTTTCGGCTGTCTGGTCCATTCTATAATCCTAATGAGAAGCCCCAGAAGTAAACTGGGCATAAAAAACAACGCTTGGCCGTGCATTCGGCCCAATCCGTTCAATTGTCGCCGAAGCGCGGTCTGTGTCTAGTGTTATCTGGAAAGCTGTGATCAAATGCAAAGGTATGTAAGCGACAAGATCAAGATTTGATACACATATTGTATATAACTATTTTACAATGCCAAATTTTCTCTCAGCCAGTCGCGATAAAATGCCAATTGGCCTTCAGTATGAAAGTAATGCTCGCCATCTTCCATCTCGGTCAGATCGCAGCCAAACCTCGCGCAGAAGCCGCTGACGGCATCACGCTCGCAGACAGTGTCCTTTCCGCCGTATAATACGGAAGTTTTATGATTCCATGCTGTGACTGGGTGGGTTTTGACATACTGGTAATACTCCCAGGACAAGGTCTTGCCGATGGGGGTAGGGATCTCCCGCTCAGCTTCCAGTCGCGATTCCGTGACTCCGAACCACTGCATCATATTGGTGATGAGGCGTTCCATGTCAACGACCGGAGAAAGGAAAAGGCATTGCGCAAGCGGCTCGTCAGCATAGGCAAGCAGGCTGAAATATGCGCCCATGCTGCAGGCGAAAACACCAACATTGTCGGAGATTTTTCGCGCATGATTAAGGGCCGCCTGCAGGTCGGCGACGCAGTTCCAGGGGGTGCAGGGATAGGGCGACCCCTTCCTGTCCCCGTGTTCCGGAAGATCGAAAGACAACACCCCGCCGCCGCGCGCCGTTAGCGCTTTAGCGAGCAGGACGATGACATCGTCGGCCTTGTTCGACATATCCCCGTGCACGGCGATGAAAAGCCGGCCGAAGGAATTTCCCCACAAAATCGCGGGGATGGCGTCGTCAATCATGAAATGCTTTGCCGGCATGCCAGTCATGGTCATGGCTTGAGCCGCTTGGTCAAATACCTGTCGAAGGCGTTTGCGAACTGCCTGACATCCGCATTGTCCATCTCCCTCGGCCCTCCCCCGACGAGTCCCGCACCGCGCAGATCCTCCAGCAGGTTGCGCATGGCCAGGCGTTCCCCAATCGTCGCCTCGGTCAATTCTTCGCCACGGGGATCGACGACATGCACGCCTTTCCTGACCAGCCGGTCGGCAAGGGGTATGTCGGCCGTTATCGCCAGGTCGGCCGGGGTCGCGTTGTCGACGATATGGTCGTCCGCCTTGTCGGGCCCCGCAGGCACGAACTGAAAGCGGAGGTATTCGGATTCATGCAGGTTGATATAGGTATTGGCGACAAATACCGTGTGCACATGCCGCCTGAGGGCGGCAAGCTCGATAATATCCCTGATGGCGCGGGGACAGGCGTCGGCATCGACCCAGATGACGAGTGGAGTTTTTTCTTCAGGCATGGCCGTTTTTCTTGAACCTCATTTTTTCTCCAGTTGCCCTTCTTCGGCAAAGGAGAAATATCCCCCCTCGGTCACGACGACATGATCCACCAGCGCGACGCCGACGATATCACAGGCGGCGCGGAAACGCCGCGTAAAATCATGGTCGGCCATGGACGGCGTCGGGTCGCCCGACGGATGGTTGTGGACGAGCGCGAGCCGCGGGGCCGCTTCGCGTATGGCGGGCCTGAGCAGTTCCGGAATGCCGACATGGGTCATATTGGACGAGCCGTCCGTAAACCAGACGTCGCGCATAATGCCGTGTTTTTGGTCGAGCAGGACCAGGACCGCCGCTTCGATTTTGTAATCCCTGAGTTCCGGCGCGTAGCGGTCGTAAAAATCCTTGGTGGAAACGATGCGGTCGATCTGGTCGCGCCTCTCCCTGAGAAGCCGCCTGTACGTCTCCGCAACCGCAGCCAGCCTGAGCACCTGGCTGTCGTTTATGTCCTTGAGACCGGCGTATTCGTGGGGATCGGCGTTGAAGATGGCGCGCATCCTGCCGTAGCGCTTGAAAAGCGATTTCACCAGCGCTTCCGTCCCGGTCCCCTTGTCGCCAAAAAGCAGGACGGCCAGCAGCTCAGCGTCGGAGAGGGTGCTGCCGCTCAGTTCAAGCAGTTTTTCGGCAGCAGGCAAAACCGCCATCTCCGGTTTCCTGGGGTTGTTGAAATGTTCGCATTCCCTGGAAAGGCTGCATCCCTTGCAAACGGGTGTGGCTGAGCAGATCGGCCGTTCGGCCGAGCCGTCGATGCCCACCGTCATCGCCCTCAGGAGGCCAAATATCTGGCTTTTCGGCCGACTGACCGTGTCAGAGGCAAGCTCAAGGAAATTGGTGAGGAACAGCGCCATATCGTCCGTGCTGTCGACAAAACCAAGGCGGCGGAAAAACCTGACAAGCGCGGGGTCGACGTCACCCTCTGCGCTAAATGCAGGCTCTGTCGCCGCCTTTCTGAGTATCGACAGATAGGCGGCGACGGCGTCCTTGCCGAAGCGTTCTTCAACGGAACGCGTCAGCCTGGCGTAGAAACGGACAATGTCCCGATCCTGCCAGGCCATTGCAGGGATTGAAGGAATGGATGGAGTTGATTGGCGGCGCTTATCCGACATTACATGTTCTCAATAAGCGCATCGCCGAAAGCGGAACAAGACAGCTTGGTCGCGCCTTCCATCAGACGGTGGAAGTCGTAGGTCACGCGTTTCTGCGTTATGGTTTTCTCCATGGACGAAATAACCCTGTCGGCAGCTTCGTTCCAACCCATGTAGCGGAACATCATTTCGCCGGAGAGGATGACGGACGACGGATTGACCATGTCCTTGCCGGCGTATTTCGGCGCGGTGCCGTGGGTGGCTTCGAAAATGCCGTGGCCGGTGTCGTAATTGATGTTGCCGCCGGGCGCGATGCCGATGCCGCCGACCTGCGCTGCGAGGGCGTCGGAGATGTAGTCGCCGTTGAGGTTCAGGGTGGCGACGACATCGTATTCCGCCGGACGGGTGAGGATCTGCTGGAGGAAGGCGTCGGCGATGACGTCCTTGACGACGATTTTTTCGCCATCGGCGTCGATTTGCTGCCATGGGCCGCCGTCTATTTCCTTGCCGCCGAATTCGTTCCTGGCCGTTTCATAGCCCCAGTCGCGGAAAGCGCCTTCGGTGAACTTCATGATATTGCCCTTGTGGACAAGGGTGATGGATTTGCGGTTGTTCGTAATGGCGTATTTGATGGCGGCGCGGACCAGGCGGGCGGTGCCGTCCCTGGACACCGGCTTGATGCCGATCCCGGATGTTTCGGGGAAGCGGATTTTTGCGGCAAGCTTGGGGAAGTTGTCGGCGAACAGCTTCTTGAACTTGGTGCATTCCGGATCGTCGGCGGCGAATTCGATGCCGGCGTAGATGTCTTCCGTATTTTCGCGGAAAATCACCATGTCGATGAGTTCGGGCTGTTTCACCGGGCTGGGGACGCCCTGGAAATAGCGCACCGGGCGCAGGCAGACATAGAGGTCGAGGATCTGGCGCAGGGCGACGTTGAGGGAACGTATGCCGCCGCCGATCGGGGTGGTGAGGGGGCCCTTGATGCCGACGAGGTATTTCTTGAAGGCGTCGATGGTGGCGTCGGGTAGCCAGTTGCCGGTCTGGTTGAAGGCTTTTTCCCCGGCCAGCACTTCCAGCCAGTTTATTTTCTTTTTCCCGCCATAGGCTTTCTGGACTGCCGCGTCCATGACGCGGACTGACGCCGCCCAGATGTCGGGACCGGTGCCGTCGCCTTCTATGAAGGGGATCGTCGGGTTGTCCGGAACGTTCAGGATGCCATTGGTGATGGAAATAATTTCTTCAGTCGCCATTCTTCGCCTCGCCTTTCAAAAAATTGACAATTATTGATTTTCAGCGGTGGTTTCATCGCTTTTTTTGGACCTTGCGGAATCGATCAGGCTCCATACCAGGTATACCGCCACCCCCACGACAATCGCGATGTCGGCGATGTTGAAAACCGGCCACAGCGAATACATGGTCTTCGGGTTGATGACCTCGATAAAATCCCTGACGCCGGGATGGAAAAGCCTGTCGTAAAGGTTGCCGACAGCGCCGCCGACGACCAGCCCGAGCGCCCACAGCGGCGAGCGCGGATCGCGGCAATGGTACGCGGTCAACACCAGGACCGGAATCAGTATGGCGGCCGCGCCGACGAACAGGAGGAGATTCCCCGAAGCCCAGCTGAATGCGCCGCCGAAATTGTAGCGGCAGACGAAGCGCAGAACGTTCGGAAGCACCCACAGATAATGGCCGCAGGACGGGTCGCAAACATGTCCCTCGGGGGCGACGCCCCCGAGGGCATTGAAAACCAGTGATTTTGAAACAAGGTCAACGACGAGGGACACTATGGCAGCCAACCAGAAAAGGCGGATCGCTTTCAGGACTGTTCCTCCGCTTCGATCTCTTTCTGGCATTTGACGCACAGGCTGGTCCAGGGTCGTATATTCAGGCGTCTTTCGCCGATTTCGCCGTTGCAGTTTTCACAGACGTTGAACAGCCCGCCGTCGATGCGGCTGATCGCCTCGTCGATGTCGGCGATCGTTTCGCTGGACGCGGTGACCCGTTCGGCCATCAGGTCTATTTCCTGCTCGTCCGAGGCTTGTTCGGCAAAATTGATGGGCGCTTTGCCGGCATCCCGCAGTCCGGAATCGCCAAGCACGTCGTTGACGATCGACTCCTGCCGGGTGGTCAGGTTGTCCCGGAGGTCGACCAGGTTTTTTCTCAGTTCATCGGCATTCATGGCTATCCCTCGCTCAAGGCAATTCAACGCAAAGTACCAACACCATTGTAAAAACCGCCGGGGATTAGTCAACGATTCTCTGCGAAACGACCGCCGCGCGGGCGGGACGCCAAGATTGCTTCTTGCCGGGCAAAACAATTGCTGGTATCATGCTGCCGTTTGCGCACTGCCGCAAAAATTACGGGTCGAGGAATATTATGTTTCGTTATTAGCGCTTTTTAAATAGTACATGGTTCCTCGTCGCGTTTTACGGCACGACTGAAATTAGCCGAAAAGCGCGAGGGAAAGCACACATGCAATTTAAAACGCAATAAAGTGAGTGTAGTCCTATGTGCAGGCGTTATATTTTACCGGCGTTTCTGATCATTGCAGCATTTCTGGTTCAGGGCTGCGCGCCCATGGTGATGTGCACCGTCGAGACGATTGTCCTGCCGGACTATACCTGCCGCCGGGCCATGAAGCTGACGGCCTACCCCAATCCGAACTATCCCGGCCAACGCCCCCGCCTCGGCGACTACTACCAGTTCCCGCCGGCGGAACTGTACGAGACATATGTGGCGCAGCCCGACAGCGCCGTCTTTGCCGGGATTTTCAATAGCTACGAAAACATCCCGCCCGACCTCGTCAGGCCCACCCCCGGCAGCACCCGCCTGTCGACGAACAGCTTCTCGTTCCAGGTCATAGACATGATCCTGGTCGTCCTTGCGGATTTCGACGAGACGATCAACGATATCGTACAGAGTAAAGAGGACGGACAGGCGGCCCTAGCCGAATTCGTCAGGCTTGTGGTTCCGGAGGTGATGGCGGTCCTGAATGCCCGTTACGGGCAGAAGTTTGATCTTTCCCGCCTCGAACTCTGGCTCAACAACGACCTCCCGGCCAAGTTGCAGCGCGTCTACGGCGGCGCCTGGGACATCCACAGCAACAAGAGAAGCGGGGTGACCTCACCCGGCGAGTTGATCGAGCTCTACATATATCTCTCCGAAGAAGCCAAGAAAGAAGGGCTTGAACTCGCCCCCCTCGGCACCCCGAACCTGGAGCAGGAAAACATCCGCCGCCTCAAGGAGTTCGGCGCGAAAAAGGCTCTGGAACTTTGTCCGCCGCGCCAGCCGGGCGGCGCGCAGCTGTCCGCGGACATGCTCTCCGGCTCCGCCGGCGACGAACTCCTCGGCGCACTGCAAAAGGCCGTTACCGCGCGCCACGGCTCCATCAACAATTACATCAACAAAATCAACACCCTCATCCCGAGGGCCTTCGGCACCTTCCTGACCGGTACGGCGGTGCCTATTTTCATGTTGCCGGAGGTCAGTTACCAGTACCGTCTGCGCGTCCCCGGCGTCGTCCTCCAAACCAACGCCGTCCGCGACGTAAACGGCGACATGCTCTGGACCTTCACCGACTCCGACCTCGCCCTGACGGGCCAGTCCATGTGGGCGCGAACCCTCTTTGTCCGCGAAGCCGATACAAGCGCATTAGGCGTCAGAGGCTTCCCCTCCACATTCGGCGAAGTCGAACGTTTATTCAGCCTGTGCGTCGCTCCTGACGGGCGGCCGCGCGACGATCTCCTGGATGCGCTGCAGAACGGCGTCGAGGCACGAAGCCTTGCCCCGGTCGAAGCTTTGGCAGCCAACACCGTGGCCCCGGACTCGCCGGCGGCGCGCGGAGTCCTCGAACTTCTGGCCAGATATCGCAACCAGGCAGCCCAGCCTCAGATTGCGCCACAGCAACCGGCACCGCAACCCCAGGCACAACAACAGATACAGCAACAACAACCCCAGCCGCAGCAGCGCGCTCCCCAACCGGTCCCGCAAGCCCAGCCGCAGCCTCCGCCTCAGGCGCAGCCACAACCGCAGCCACAGCGGCCACCGGTCAGTTCCAATGTCACTCCCGCTCCGGTGGGCGGAGCCGCCCACGAAACCGGCAACGCGAATCCCCTGGCCCCCATCCAGCCGATAAACATTGGCGACAGCCAATCGACCGGAAGCGATTGGGGCATAGCGCCGCCGCCAATTCCCGGTTCAAATTGAATATTCTTGCATGATACGGCCGATATTGACACAATACTATAGGAGAAGCGGTCCTACAGATGTAATATCGATATAACTCCCATCATGATAAATCAGGATCAATACAGAACAGAATGGCGCCCAAACTTTCCAGCTTTCGTGGTCGCGGCATTATCCCGGCAAAACGACACGACGCCTTTCTGTTGGCGTTGCTTTTGGCTGTATTGTTCAATGTCGGCATCTTCGTTCTGCAGGCCATTCTCCCCAAGATAGCGCTTTTGATCAGCCTACTGGGGGCAACTCCCCTTCCGCCCCCGGAAAATTCACAAAAGGAAATACCTTTTATCCTTGTCGATCCCTCGCTCTTCGACGACCAGGAACCGGAACTCCCCCCCGATGCTTTTGGTTCAGCCAGCCAGGAAGCGCGCCAGGTTGAGGACGCTCCGCAATTGGACGAGGAATTGTCCGCCTACGTCGCCGAGGGCCAGGAGGACCTTCTCTTTCTCCCGCCCGGCGAACTGGTTCCTCCCAATACGAACGGCAATGCTCCGGAGGATGCCCAGCAGCCGCAGGAACCCACCCCCGAGCACACGGAAACACCGGTACAGGAGCCGGCCGAGCCGGTCGAAGCGCCGGCGGAGCCGGTGGAAAGCGTGGAAGCGGCAGAGCCGGCGCAACAACTTGAACCATTGCCGGAACTGCAACCGCTTCAGGAAATAGCGCCCCCGCCCGAACCGACTCCGGAGCCGGAACCGCTGCCGCGCGAGCCGGTGATAGAAGAAATCCCCGAACCCGCCTATGAGGAGCCGCCGCCCGAACCGCTGGAGGAAGTGGAACCAATCGAACCGTCCGCGCCGGAAGAACCGGTTGCCGACCAGCCCGCCGACCCCGTTTCCGACATCATTGATCTTGCCTCGCTGCCGGTCAGCCCGGAGGGCTTTGTCGACACCACAACCCGCGAGATGCAGGAGCTGCTGAATCAGCGGCAGCCTTTCCCCCAGCCGATGCCGCAGGAACGTCCGCGCGAGGAACAGACCGTACCCGTGCCGCAACCCACGCCGCAGGCGCGAGAACCTCGGGACCAACCACAGGAACCGCGACGCGCCCGGCCGCAGCCGGTATTCAAACAAATCGGCGGCGAAAACAGGCGCACCGGCACCGCGCCCAGGCGGCAGACGAATACCTCCGTAAAACTGCTTGGCGACGACGCCTCGATGCGGGTCCTTATGCACCGTTACGGCGCATATATGGACAAACTCGGCCGGCAGCTCCAGGAATCCCTGATCAGGCAAATGGTCCTGAACCCGCTGAACTATTCGCGCGGCCAGGTGAAGATCCGCTTCGGCATCGCGCCCGACGGATCGCTGTCGTACTATGACACGGTTTTTGTCGAGGAAGGCATGATTTCGGAGCGCATCCTGTCGGAACGCACACTGGTCGAAGCCGCGCCGTTCGATCCGCTGACCGATGAAATGGCGGCTGACGAAAACTTCCAGAATATGACCGTGGTGGTGAATTTGCTTTAAAACAGCAATCCCGTACAATTTTCCCTTTCTCCGTTATGCGATACTTCCACCGTCGGGCACGGGCCCGGCACTTTTTAGAATGCCATAGGAAGAAAAACGGAGAATGAAATGCCAGCCAATCAACTCTTTGAACAATTTGAAAACGGCAGCCTGTCGACGGCCGGCAAGGTGAAAAAATTCGCCGCCGTCCCCTGGTCGGCGCATCCGGCGTTCGCCGGCGTCGCCTTGAAACACCTCGTCGTCGCGGACGATACGGACGGACTGTTCAGCTACCACCTTGTCCGCATCGATCCGGATTGCGAAATCGGCAATCACACGCATGCAGCCCAGCTGGAAACGCATGAAGTCATCGCCGGAAAAGGCGCTGCCGACAACGACGGCGTACGGATCGCTTATCATCCGGGCGTAGTCAGTATTTTCGCTAAAAACACCCCGCACAAAGTCACGGCGGAAAAGGAAGGGTTGTTGTTGTTTGCCAAGTTCATCCCGCCACTATGCTGACGAATGCAAAACCCGCCTCCGGGCGGGTTTATTTTTGCCGCGCGCGCCGGTATTGTTTTGGCGTCAGGCCGGTAAGCCGCTTGAAATCGCGGATGAAGTGGCTCTGGTCGTAAAAACCAGCCGACAAGGCCACGGCGGTCAACGCAGACCTGCTCAGGCATTCCCGCCTTGCCTTGCGTACACGGTTCTGGATGAGAAAACGCCGCGGCGTCAGTCCGAATTCCTTGCAGAACGACCTGACCAGGTGAAATTTGCTGATACGGGCGATAAGGGACATTTCCGAAAGGGTAATGGCGGCTTCGGGGCGCGTTTCAATATACTCCCGTAAAGCCTCCAGCCCCGCCGAAGCACCCTGCCTGCCGCCGCTATGCGCACACACCGCCAGATGCTCAGACGCTTCCACGAGCGATTTACGTTCCATTTCGCTGATCACGCGTTTTTCTTCGAGGCCGGCAAGAAAAGATCGAAGTTTCGGCAGAGGAAATTTCCTTGCCCTGTTCAGAAGCAGGTTCTTGTCTATGCATAAAGAAAGGAGGGAATAGTCGCCCGAAGCGGACAGTTCATGGGCGTGGTAGGGATAGAGGACGAACGTATCGCCGGCGCCGAGCGTCGTTTTGTTCCGTTGCCGCCGGAGGGTCACCGTTCCCGAACGCACCAGGCCGACGACAAATACCGATATATGGATGTGCTCGGGGTAGGATATGCTTGAGGAATCGACGACTACGAGCTCGAAAGTGGATTTTTCATGCGTATGGAAGGCTGTTGTATTTTTCCCATGATAGCTGCGTGTTTTTTCGTATGGGTCAGGACTCGTTGCCGTCCGTTTTTGATTCCGTCTTGGCCGTATCCTTCGAAGCCGGATTGTCCCCATCCTTCTTTTCCTCGCCCTGGCCGGAAAAGCCGCTCTTGAACTCGTGCAGGGCCTGTCCAAGGGAGCGGGCAACACCCGGAAGGCGCTTGCCGAAGATCAATAACGCCACCAAACCGATGACCACCCATTCCAAACCACCTGGCATGCTGATAAAGGCCAGAGGCAATGATTGCAGCATCTTTACTCCTCCCGAGCGGGCGCATAACGAAAACCATAGTATTTTCGACTTGAGTTGATGATATGAAATGCCATACTCTAAAGCAAGGGGTTATTATTGCCAAAGGAAACGAACAAGACGAAGCCTACACTCTGCCATAGAAACATACAGGAAGGAAAAAGGTAAAGCTGATGCGCCAAAACTCACTTCTCTCCGCTCTCTTGACCATAGTCAATCTCGCAGTCGTCGCCGTCGCCGTCTATATCGCGGTCGACGCCGTGGACATGGCCCGCCAGCAAAGCGCCAGAACCGAGCAAAGCCTGACCCGCCTCGCCGGGGTTTTGGACAAATTCACGGACGCTGTCAACAATATCCGCCTGGCAGGTCCCTCCGACACGGCATACGACTCCAGCGCCGACGGCAACGGCAGGAGAACGATCTCCTCGAACGGGCACGCAATCGGCTTCGTCAACGACGACCTCCGCGACCCCGACGCCGAGGAGGGCGGCAGCATAATCAGCCATACCGCGTCTTTTCCGGGGAACCTGAATTCCATCGTCAATAACGAGGCATTCACCGGCACCGTGTGGTCCACAGTCACCGACACCCTCGCCGGGCTGAACAACAACGACAACACCCTTTTCGAGCCGCTGATGGCGGAAGCCTGGGAAATCAGCCCGGACGGTCTTGTCTACACGATACATTTGCGTAAAAACGTCATGTGGCAGACGTTCATCGATCCGGTGACCAAAAAGGAGGTGCCGGCCAAAAACGTCACTTCCCGCGATTTCCTTTTCTATTGGGAAACGATACAGAACCCCCTCATCCCCTGCGAGGCGATCCGCAATTACTACGAACTTCTCGAAGGCTTTGAAATCATCGACGACTACACCTTCAAGGTAATCTGGAAAGAACCGTACAGCCTCGGGGAGCGCTTCACCCTCGGCCTCCAGCCGCTGCCCGAACACTATTACCGTCCCGACCCGGACTGGGACGACAAGCGTTTCGCGGACGAATTCGTGTCTTCTCCCCGCAACCAGTGGGTGGTCGGAACCGGCCCGTTCAAACTGGTGCGCTGGGACAAGAACAGCGAAATGGTCCTCGAAGTCGACGAAAGCTATTACGGCAGAAAACCATCGATCAAGAATCGCGTCTACCGCCTCATCCCGGACCCCACGGTGTCCTTCCTGGAATTCAAGCGGGACAAGCTGGACCTCTACGGCCTGCAGCCGACCCAGTGGCACGAGGAAAGTCCGGAACCGGACTTCCGCCTGGTCACCCCGGACATAAAGACCGCCGCCGAAGACTCCCTTGCCTGGGACGACCTGAAAAAGGAAGGCGAACTGCCGGAAGACTATAAATTCGAGAAATACCAGTACAACGGCTCGTCCTGGACCTATATCGGCTACAACCAGTCGCGCCCGCTTTTCGCCGACCGCGAAGTCAGGGTCGCCCTCACCCATCTCGTCGACCGCCAGCGCATACTTGACGAAGTGTATATGGGCCTTGGCGAAATAATCAGCGGGCCGTTCGTGCCGAGAAGCCCCTATTACAACCACGATGTCCAACCCCTTCCCTTCGACATCGAAAAGGCGAGGCAGATCCTCGCCGACGCCGGCTGGGAAGACACCGACGGCGACGGCATCCTGGACAAGGATTACGACGGCTCGGGCAAGAGGAAACCGTTCACCTTCACTTTCATCATCCCGTCCGCATCGGCGATCAGCCGCAAAATCGCCGCCATTGTCGAACAGGACATGCTCAAGGCGAAAATCAAGCCGGAGATCAAGCCTATCGAGTGGTCCGTCTACACCCAAACCCTCGATTCCCGGGATTTCGACGTCTGTTCCCTCGGCTGGTACGGCGGCATCGAAGGCGATCCCTACCAGATCTGGCACGGCTCCGGCGCGACCAGGGAAGGCAGTTCCAACCATGTCGCGTACAATTCCGAAGCCGCCAACCGCCTCATCGAGGAGGGACGCCGCACCATAGACAAGGAAAAGCGTTACGAAATCTACCATCGCCTCCACGAAGTCATCGCTGCCGACCAGCCATATACGTTCCTCATCGCCCCCACGGCGACGCTGGCGAAGAACAAGCGCTTCCACCACTCACTGGTGTATAAGGGCGGCGGCATGGACAGCACGTTGGAGTGGATCCCCCGCGACATGCAGGTTGTGCGATAAACGGAAAATAAAATTACCCAAGCGAATGCGTCATTGCTATAATGTCGAAGCATTATTTTTATCGTCCCGGCAAACCCTGTTTGCCTTTTTTGTGAAGCGGTACCATGGAGAGAGAGAAGGAAAGGAAAGAACAGAAATGCGCACACCCTTCATTTGCGGCAACTGGAAAATGTACAAGACCGTCTCCGAAGCCCTTGCTTTCGTCAGCGAAGCCAAAGGCCTGGTCGCCGGAGCCAAGGACGTCCAAGTCGGCATCGGTGCCCCCGCCACCGCCCTCAAGTCCCTCGCCGACGCCTGCAAAGGCACCAACATCATGATCGGCGGCGAAAACTGCCACTGGGAAAAAGAAGGCGCCTTCACCGGTGAAATTTCCACCGGCATGCTCACCGAAGCCGGCTGCGCCTTCGTCATCATCGGCCATTCCGAACGCCGCCAGTACTTCGGCGAAACGAACGAAACGGTCAACAAGAAGGTCAAGGCCGCCCTCGCGGCGGGACTCGTCGTCATCATGTGCTGCGGTGAAACGCTGGAAGAACGCGAAGGCGGCAAAACCGAAGCCGTCGTCTCCGACCACGTCAAGAACGGCCTTGCCGGTCTTTCCGCCGCTGAAATGGAAAAGGTCGTCATCGCCTACGAACCCGTGTGGGCCATCGGCACCGGCAAGACGGCCAGCCCGGAACAGGCGCAGGAAGTCCACGCCGTCATCCGCAAGCTTCTCGCCGACATGTTCGGCAAGGACACGGCGGACAAGACCCGCATCCAGTACGGCGGCTCCGTGAAGCCTGAAAACGTCAAGGAAATCATGGCCCAGCCCGATGTCGACGGCGCTCTCGTCGGCGGCGCGGCCCTCAAGGCGGATTCCTTTGCCAAGCTGGTCAACTTCAAGGGTTAATCACAGTCATCATGGCTGACGAAGATGCCCCGCCGCTGACACGCTCCCCTTCCGCCCCGCCTGACGCCGGCGGGGCGGAAGATTTATTCGAGTTCGTAAACGTGTCGCCTGACGCCGACGACGATTCGGCGAGGCAGGCCTACCTTGCCGAATGCGACGGCAAGGAAACAAACGTTGTCGACGCCGAAGAGGAGAAAAGGGCGGAAGAAGCGTCTTTGGTTCCGGCCGAACCGGAAAAAACAAACCCTCCCGCCGAACAAGCAAAAAGCATTTTCGAGTCGTCCGGCATTGGTCCCCATCTGGACGAACTGCGCCGCCGTCTCATTGTTTCCGCTGTGATATTCATTCCGGCCTTCGCGGTCGGCCTCTACCTGTATGTGCCGTTGTGGGATTTTCTCCTGATCCCCCTCGCCGACGCCAGCCCCCATTTGCTGCGCTTTCAGGCCCTTGGCCCTTCGGACGGCCTGATCCTTTCCATGAAGATGGCCTTCGCCTTCGCGCTTATCGTCTCCTCGCCGGTCTGGATCGGCCAGGTTTGGAGCTTTATCGCCCCCGGCCTGAGCGGCAGGGAAAGGCGCTGGCTCTACCTGTCCCTCGGCGCGGGGGTGGTCCTCTTCCTCGTCGGCGTACTGGTCGCCTATTTCCAGGCCATTCCCCTGGCCCTCGGCTTCCTGTTGCCGCTCAACCAGTCCCTGACCGGGTGGGAGAATTCGTTTACCGGTTCGGGGTATGTCAATTTCGTCGTTACCTGCATGGTGGCGTTCGGCATTGCCTTCGAGACGCCCCTTGTGATGATGTTCCTGGGCTGGATCGGCCTTCTCACCCCCCAGGGCATCAAGGAATGGTGGCGCGTGGTCGCTCTCGGGGTCTTCATCCTCGCCGCCGTCCTGACGCCGCCGGACCCCTTCACCCAGCTTCTTTTGGCAATTCCCATGCTGTGCCTGTTTTTTCTTGGCTACTTCCTGGTGAAATGGACCTGTAAAAACAATGATGAATAACAAATACATAAGGGAGTTTTCAACCATGCCGTTCTTTAATCGCACAGTGACGCCTATCCTTTTGGCTTTTCTTTTCTTGATCGCATTTTCCCCCGTCCGGGCGGCGGACGAGGAGAAGGAACTGGATGTGGCGGAAGTGGCGGCGGGGTTCAGAAAACACTGCGTCCAGGTATATCTCACAGCCAAAAGCGCCGACGGCACGGCCCCGTCCCTGGGGAATTTCTCCGCAGACATCGCCAACCTCCGCCCCAGCAGGTTCGGCGGCTATTGGTGGAGCCGCAGAATGGTGTTGATGGAGGATCCGGGCCTTGACGACCGGTTCATCCATTCGATAGAAATATCCACGCCGGACAGCGGTGAAAGATGGCCCGCGCGACTGGCCGGGCGCTTCCACCGCCTGCAGGCGATTCTCCTGGAAGTGCTTCCGGACGAAAACGGGGATTTCCCCGAAGCAAACCCGCTGGTGTTCCTCGACCAGCCGTATGACGACGAACACGCGGTCTGCACCTACTCATGGACCGGCGGGGAATGGAAAGTCGCCGTTGGCGGCGGCATTGGGACCCACCAGTTTTCCGACGCCGGCATGGAGACGGCCGAAGTCAGTGAACAGGGAATACTGGTCGATATCGACGGACTTCCCGTCGGCGCGGCCTTTGGCGAAGAAGTCACCTTCGCCGCCGGGGAGCTCTACTGGTATGGCAAAGGCCTGCGGCAAAGCGCCCTGGTGACCAGCAACAACTACCTCGACATGCAAAACGCGCTGGCGGCAAAACTGCGCGAAAGCATCCTGGAGGCGCGAATCATATTGCGGGCGGAGATCGACGACGACTCGTACAGCTCCTCACTGGATGACGACGATATCGACGAAAGCACCAGCGAAGTCCGCGTTCCCGCGATCGTCGTCGGCGCGCGCATGCTTCTTATCCCGGTAAAACTCAACGCCGCAGCCATTGCCCGCATCGAAAAAATCCAGCTGGTGCTCTCGGACGGCAAGCAGGTCGAAGCCGGCTTCGAAGGCGCGGTCAGGAATTACATGGCCATCGTCGCGAGGGCGGAGAAGGATATCTGCGACCCCTCCCTGCTGCCCGATGGATTCGCATTCCTCAACCCAATGGAAATTCCGGAAGAAGCGTTCCTCCCCGGCGAAGCGTTCCTCGCCTTGCCGGAACAGGGGTTGTTCCTGCGCCATCATATCGACTACGACTTGGGCAGGCGGCGGGAAATCCGCGATTATGACCGCTGGCTCGGCACTTTTTGCGGATTCAGGGACGCGCCTGTCGTCAGCACCAGGACGAACGAGGAAAATGGCGCCCTGGCGTTTGGCCTGGACGGGAAGCTGCTGGCCGTGGCCCTCGCGCCCCGGGTACCGCGTTCCGAGATGTCCCACGATGTTTCCCGCAACCCCGGATTCCGGCCGCTTTCCTATATTCACGAGGTCCTTACCCGCCTTGACGCGTTCGACCAAACCCTTGTGCCAATCGATGCGGAAAGAGGGAAGCGCCTTATCGCCCTTGGCGTGGAGTGGCAGGGCATGGACATGGACGAGGCAAAGCTGTTCGGCGCGTCCAGGGCGACGAGAGGCGGCGACATAGGCCTCCTCGTAAGCCATGTATACCCGGGCAGCACCGCGGCGAGCCTTGGCCTCAAGGAACAGGACATAATTCTGCGCCTGCGCGTGGAAGGCCAGAACGAGCCGATAGAACCGACCCCTGACGGCGGCCACATGCTCGGGTTTTCGCTTCTCGACCTGGAGGATATGTCGGTTGAATCGGTTCAGCGCTATATGGCGAACATGTCGCCGCCGTGGCCGTCCAGGGAAAACAGCCTGTCCAGGCTCCTGACCTCCATCGGCGTCGGCAGGGACATCACCCTCGAATACCTGCGCGAAGGCGAATTCGCAACCGGCGAGTTCACTACAGCCTATTCCCCCCCCGACTACAACAGCGCCCCGCGTTTCGACGTCAAGGCACTTGGCATCACGGTAAAGCCGATCACCTACGAGGTGGCCAGATACTTCGACCTCGCGGAGGATTCAGGGGTGATAGTGTCGAAGGTTGAGGACGGCGGGCGTGGTTCGGTGGCGGGGCTGTACCAGTATATCCTCATCACCCGCGTCAACGGCGAAAGGGTTCGGGGCTTTGACGACTTCAAGGGAAAGATCGCGGCGTTCGAAGACGGCGAAGACGACGTCCTCGAACTGACGGTGGAAGGGTTCGGCAAGACAAGATTGACGAAAATCGAACGTTAAACCATTGGCAACGGTGAAACGCTGCTTTCTATTTCCCTCTGCCCAGATTCTCTCTCCCTAGGCAGTCGGACCTGAAAAAGCGATAAATCCTCAAAAAAGTCAATAAAACCACTGGAAT
>DAIOFH010000023.1:0-39035 GCA_036745875.1 Planctomycetota bacterium
CCGGCACGCCGTCGCGGTCGCAGGAAATGACGTTCAGGACGCCTTCGGGGAGACCCGCTTCGCGGTAAAGATCGGCAATGCGAAGAGCTGTCATGGGAGTCGCGCCGGCGACCTTGACGACCATGGTGTTGCCGGTGGCAATGCACATCGGAGCCATCCAGCCCATGGGGATCATGGCCGGGAAGTTGAAGGGGGAGATGCCGACGAAGACGCCGAGGGGCTCGCGGTAGAGCGTGGTGTCATAGCCCTTGGACGCGTCCATGAGGGCTTCGCCCATCATGAGGTTGACGACGTTCGAGGCCTGTTCGGTGCCTTCGCGGGCCTTGAGGATATCACCCTGGGATTCGGCCCAGTTCTTGCCGTGTTCGCGGGCGCAGAGCTCGGTGAGTTCGTCAAGGTGCTTGCCGAGGAGGTCGCGGACGCGGAACATGATGTCGGCGCGCTTGATCGGTGGGGTCGCGGACCAGGGGCCGAAGGCTTTGTGCGCGGCTTCGATTGCTTCCTTGACTTCGGCGGTGGTGCAACGGGGGCAGCGTGCCTGCAATTCGCCGGTGGATGGGTTGTAGACGTCATAGAACTTGTCCGTCTTCGACGAGACATACTGGTTGTTCAGGAAATACTTCAGTGCTTCCGCCATGGTGATTTCTCCTAAAAGGTAACCCGATCATTCGGGAGCCGGCATTGCGCGAATGCTAGCGATATGCGATTTCGTGGTTGATGTCCCGGCTGGTGAGGAGCGGCCCGGTCATGATGTTGGATTTTTGCGTCGCGTTGTTGTCGAGTGCCTTCAATGCCGTTTCCAGCGCCAGTTTTCCCTGCCGGTCCGGGTCCTGCAGTATGGTCGCGGCCATTTTGCCGGACTGGACCGCTTCGACGGCTTTCGGCAGACCATCTATGCCCAGAACCGGGATGTCATTGATTCCAGCGTATTCGAGCGCTCTGAGGACTCCGAAGGCCATCACGTCGCTGTTGCACAGGACGGCGTCTATCCGGCGTTCCGCATGCCTGAGAAGCCAACGGGACATCAGTTCATAACTTTCAAACTCCCGCCAGTTGGCATAGCCTTCGACCGCCACGTGTATGTCCGGATAGGTGGAGGCTATGACGCGCTTTATGCCACTGGTCCTGCCGATGGCGGCTTCGTTCGTCGGCATGCCCTGGACGATGGCGATATTGCCTTTGCCTTCCAGGAGCGCTCCGGCATAGCGCATTTGCGTTTCGCCTTCGTACGACGAGTCGGAACCGATGAAAAACACGTTTTCCGGCTGCTCCGAGCGGGTGAAGGGGTTGCGGTTGACAAACACCAGCGGCACACCGGCCTGCTTGGCCCTTGCCACAATCGGCCCGACATTGTCGGTGTCGACGGGGACGACCATAAGGGCGTCGATGCCGCCGCAGAGGAAAGCCTCGATCTGGTCGAACTGGTGGTTGACGTCTTCAGCCGAATCCCTGACCAGGAGGTCGATCCGGTCGTCGGCCTGGGCATATTTTTTCACCGCATTTATCAGCAATACCTGGAAATCATCGGTGCTGCTGCTGCTTAAATACCCGATGCGGGTTTTTGTGGATTCCGGGGCTGGTACAATACTTGCCGCGACGGCAAACGCGGCGACGATGGCGACTAGGAGACATGCACGGAACATGTTCGGCTCCTTTAGCGCGTTTTCGGAAATGATAGGCCCTTATTGCGTTTTCCGGTACAGATGCAGTTGACCAAAACGCGCAAAGGAAAGACCAGCCTTTTCAGAAAACGCTATAGAGAATGTGTGCCTTGGCCGGATGAACCGTCAGTGCATCCGCCGGGGAAAAAGGGCGCCCTGGCGTCCCGCGGCAATCGGGGAAAAGACTGGTTATTTGTACATGGTGCTTACAAGGATTTTTCCGGCTGCACCGGCGGACGACTGATCGAGGCCGTTCTGGATGTTTTCCAGTGATACCCTGCCGGTGATGGCTTTTCGCATATCGATCCTGCCGCTGGCCATGAGATTGATGACGTCCGGGTAGATGCCGCAGCCGGACTGGCCGTTCGAGCCGCTGATCCTGGCGGCGTTCCACATGAACTTGTACATGTCGACGGGCGTCTTGCCGACGCGGTGCCCGATCTGGCAGGTCTTGCCGCCGATGGCGAGAGCGCCTTCCATCACGGGATAGGTGGCCGGGTTCGCGCCGGCGCACTCGGCGAAAGTGAGTATCCCCTGGCCGTTCGTCATGTCCATGAGGTATTCGGACGGGTCTTCGCCGCGTTCGGACATTTCGGCCGGGTTGACTATATAATCGGCGCCAAGGTCCTTTGCCAGCTTCTGCCGTTCCGGGGTCGTTTCAAAGCAGAACAGCTTGGCGACGCCGGTTGTTTTCAGCAGCGCGACGGCGGCCAGGCCCACGGGGCCGGCGCCGAAGACGACCGCATGCCCGCCGGGACGCTGGAGCCCGCCACACACGAAAAGGCCGTTGTAGGCCACGCCGACCGGTTCGATCATCGCGCCCTGTTCGAGGGCGGAGACATCGTCGCCGTAGTAGTTCTTGAGGTCGTTCAGAAGGTAGCAGTGCTTTGCCTTGATGGCGGAAAACTCGGCGAAGCCGCCGTCAAAGGTAAGGCCGGGCTCGTCGAGGTTGCGGCATTGGTTGAAGGAACCGCGACGGCAGGCATCGCATTCGCCGCACCAGTGCATGGATTCCACCGCCACCAAATCGCCTTTTTTCAGGGATTTGACCGATTCCCCGACTTCCACCACCTCGCCGGAAAACTCATGGCCGGTAATGATCGGATAGCGGCTGTGCCCGTCGTACTTGGTATAACCGTCGTCGTCCTTGCGGAGCAAATGGGCGTCTGTCCCGCAAATGCCCGCCGCGCCGACCTTCAGCAGGACTTCGTCCGCCTTGATCTGCGGCATGGGGCGGTCGACCACCGATCCCCTGATGTCCCTGAAAATGGAATTGCCGCGCATGGCGCGCTTGGTGTCTATTTCGCGCTTCGAAAGCTTGTAGCCAGGCTTCGGCGCCCAATCCGCTTCGACATAGAAAGCACGCATAACTTCTCCTCGTTGGTTGTATTATTGCGTTTAAATAATAGTGGAGCCTTCCTTGGCGCTTTTCGGCATATCCCAGTCAGACCGTAAAACGCAACAAGGAACCAAGCGCTATTTAAAAAGGGCTAGTAAAAATAGCGATGGCTCAAATATGCATATGCCTGCCGCGCGGCCTCCGTTCCGTCCGGATAAGGAAGGCATTCGACCGCGACATAGCCGGGATAGCCGATTTCCGCCAGCGCGGAAAATACTTCATCGAAGTCCAGCCGGTCGTGCCCGGGATACCAACGCGTATTGTCGGCAAGGTGGATGTAGCCGAGTTTTTCCCCGCATTGCCGGATCGCCTTGCTGGGACTGTATTCCTCCAGATTCATATGGAAGGTGTCCAGGTGGACGAAGGCTTGGGTCAATTCGTACTTTTCTATGAAATCCAAAATCTGGCGCGCATTGTTCAGGCTGTCCAGCTCGTAGCGGTTGATGGCCTCAATGAAGAGGGGTACATTTTTCGCGGCAGCCAGCTTGTCGACTTCCTGCAATGCTCTGCCCTGCTGCGCCAGTCTCTCCTCCGGCTTGTCGCCGAGCTGTCCCCTCACCCAGCCGACGACCACGCCGCTTTCCGTCACGGCGGCCGCGTCGACAAAGCGCTTCAAGCCCTCGACCGCCTTGGCCACATTGTCCGGGTCGTCATGGGACAAGGACAAACCCATACGGACATTCAATTGGCCGGATACCAGGGACGCTATGCCCATCCCGGCGGTGCGGCAGCTTTTCGCCAGCGCCGCGGCGTCGAATTTCCAGATGTCCGGGACATGGACCTCCAGCGCTTCGTAGCCGATCGCCTTGGCGTCCCTGAGCGACTTCCCCATCTCGCCGCGAAAGAGTATGGGAGCTTTCGGGGCGGCGTTTTCCGCCGCCGTTACGGCCAGTTTGTTACGAATCCATTTTTGGGTTTTGCAAGCCATGGGAGTATTCCGTTCAATCACCCCCGCCGGGCATGGAACCCTCCCGGCGGGGTCTCTCCAATACGGCGTATTTATTTGTCGAATGTAAGCATGACCTTGAACGCGGTCTGTTTTTCCTTGGAAGCGATTTCCAGACCCTTGTGCACCTCCGCGAAGGGGAGGTAGTGGCTGTTCAGGGCGTCGAAATCGTAGCGGTCCTTGATGCGGGACAGGAAGCGGATCGTCCGTTCGAGGAAATTCTTGGTGCCGCCGGAGCCGACGATCCTGAGGTTCGACCAGATGACCTTGCCGATTTCGACCGGGACCTTGCGGCCGATGGAGTGGCCGACGAGGCCGACGCGGGCCGAGTGGCCGGCAATGTCGAAAAGGCTGGCGATGCCGATGTCGTTACCCGAACATTCGACGACGCAGGATGCGCCGCGGCCGCCGGTGACTTCGCGGACCATTTCGGCGATGTTGCCTTTTGTCGGGTCGAGGGCGTGGTCGGCGCCGTATTTCAGGGCGCGTTCTCGGCGGGATGCCAGGGGGTCGACCATGATGACGTTGGCGCCGGAGACGTCGGCGGTGATGGTCGCGGAGATGCCGATCGGGCCGCCGCCGATGACGACCACGTCGTCCGATGCGTCGATATAGCCGCCGTTGCCCCAGATGCCCCAGTAACCGACGGAGAAGTTTTCAATCCAGGTGCCCATGAAATAGGACCAGTCGTCGGGGAATTTATGGGTGAAATCGCGTTCGAGGACGAGGTATTCGCCCATCGCGCCGGGGGAATTGGGCATGAAGCCGAGTTCGCGCATGTTGAGGCACGCCGACGGCATCTTGCCTTCCTTGCAGTTGGCGCAGTAGCCGCAGGGGATGACGCAGTCGCCGGTGACCTTGTCGCCGACCTTGAAATCCTTGACGTCCGAACCCATGTCCACCACCTGCCCGGACCACTCGTGGCCGGGGGTGAACGGGCCGATGTCGTAACGGCCTTCGGCGGAATGCCCTTCATAGCATTCCACGTCCGACTGGCAGATGCCGCAAGCGCCGACCTTGATGAGAAGCTCGTTCGGCTTCAAGGCGGGAATTTCCTTTTCTTCGATACGCAGATCGTGCGGACCATACATGAATGCAATCTTTGCCTTCATCGCCCATCTCCTGTGCTAAGTATGTAATGTATACCTGTAAAATTGGCTTGCGCCGTTTCCGATCCCTATACGCCGTAGTGCAGCGTGTAAATGTGACGTCCGCCGTTGGTGGGACCCTTGATGACGTCCTCGATGTCCTCACGGCGGCGCTGCGTGACTTTTTCGATGGGCGGCAACTGGCCGGCGGGGTATTTGGCAATGATATCGTTGACCAAACGCTCGAGATAATCAAGGGTTTGTTCGACCCCTTTTTTCGCCTTGTCCACGCTGGCACCGGTCGGATCGCCGATGACGCCTTCCGGGGTGCAGATGCATTCCATCCCCACGGAACCAAAAGCATTGTACCACTTGATGGGGCCGGGGGCGGTTTCCGCCGAATTGTTGATGTGGCCGGGGGGAAGCATCGGCGCGGGCTTGGTGGCGACGGCGTTTTCCTGCTTGCACAGCTCGGGGAAGAGTGCGAGGGACCAGGACTGCTCGACTTCGTCGGCGTGGATGAAGGGGCTGTTGTATGGTCCGCCGTTTTCCTTTGTTTCCAGTTCGTACTTGGCGCAGTTCCAGAAGTGGACATAGAGGATGATGCCGGGGACCTGGAAGGTCTTGCCGAATTTGTGGATGGCTGTCGGGATGACGTAGTCCTGGCCGTGTCCGTTGACGACAATCATTTTGCGGAAGCCGGTGTTCCAGAATCCGGCGAAGACGTACATAAGGTAATCGGTGAGCGTTTCTTCGGGGATCAGGATGGTGCCGGGCATGCCGAGATGATGGTAGGGATGGGAGCCGTACCAGATCGGCTGCGCGACGGTGCAGCCGGTCGCTTTCGCCACCTGTTCGCAGAGTCTGGCGTCGAGGTAGGTGTCTTCGCCATAGGGCGCGTTGGGGCCGTGGTTCTCGGTCGAGCCGACGGGGATGAGGATGACGTCGTTTTGTTTCAGGCGTTCCGCCACTTCCTTGTTGTTCATGTTTTGAAAATATATGCCATTTGCCGCTTCCATATTGCCGCCACTTGCGGGGATCTGCCATTTGGACATGATACGACTCCTTAAAAGATTATTCCTGATCATTTGGATGCGATTACTATATACACAGAAAGAGGGACGACACAGCATTGCTCGTTGGCGATACGACACCTCGCCAACAAATACACATTGCTTACCGTATACGGATAATGATAAAATTTTAGGGGAGCGACGAGGTCGCATACAAAAAAGGGTTGTAAAAAACAGCATCAACTATTTCTTAATAAATGGAGTATAACTCACTTAATTACAAAGTAAAGTAAATTTTTCATTATTTTAATTAATTTTTTATCCCGATATATCACAATAAGTTAAAATAAAAAACTTAATCTTGACTATTCATCGGCAAATGAGTCAAAAAACATGAAATACATTTAATTCATTGCAAATAGAAGAGTTAGCGAGATTAAGCGTTGAATAATACTCGCTTAAATAATAAAGGACAATTACGATGAGTGCATTGATTTGAAAAGTCATGCTTAATTAATTAAATTTTGTGAGCTATCAAATAGAATAGTGCTTGATTTTTTCTGATTTTAAGTATATATGATTAATAAATTAAGCTGAACTATATTCCAGGAGATAATCATGGCCGACGTTACTGAGTCGAAGAAAAAATACCCTGCCGATTTGGGAGCCAGAATCAGGCATGTGCGTTTGGAAAAAGGCATGAAGGTGCTGGAGGTGGCGGCAAAAGCAGGCTTGACGTCAAGTTCCATAAGCCAAGTCGAGCGCTCGAAGATATCGCCGACCATCGTCACACTGAAAAAAATCGCGGCTGCCCTCGACCACCCTCTCGGGGATTTTTTTGACCACCCCTCCAAGCAGGATTCCGACCAGGAGCAGGAGGTCCCTGAAATCAGCGAATTGTCCCCGGTTGTGCATAAGGACGGGCGCAAAATCCTTTCACCGGGAAAAGGAATCACCTTTCAATTGTTGAACCCCGACATGTCCGGCCCCATAGAGTTTATCTACAATATTTACGAACCGGGCACCGGCACCGGCGTCGGACAATACAGCCACCCCGGATCCGAATGCGGCCTCATTCTCCAGGGCGAACTGCAAATAACAATCCGGGACAAGGTCTACCTGCTCAAGGAAGGCGACAGCATCACCTTCAAATCCTCGGAACCCCACTCCAAGGTCAACACCGGCACAGTTCCCTGCGTCTGCGTATGGGCGAACACCCCGCCATATTTTTAAGGACGCGATGCCTGCGAAGAGATCGACACCATTTTCCCGTTTTGAAGCTGTTTAGAGCCTATCCGAAATAAGTTGAACATGCGGTCTATTCGGATAGGCTCTAAAGAGGACGCACGTGCATCCGATAATAATAGGGGGAACCGTTTTCGTCCGGAAAACTCATTTTAAGGAAGACAAGGATGTCTGCGATAAATGATCCATCCGCGCAACCTATTCCAACGCTGGTCTTTTCACGCACAGCCAAGCGCGTATCGTCGGTGTTATACCCGCCCAGCGCGCTTTTCCCGGACTCGGTGGAAATATCCGCCGCCGCCCGGCAAATGGCCGGGTTGGATGAAACGCAAACAGGCAGTATGCTGCAATCGGGGAAGACTCTCGCGCTCGGGTCAAAGGAGCACGAGGCGTTTCAAAACCTGATGGACAAGGTCAAGCGCAGCAAATCCGAAATCACCACCCGCATCAAATCGGTTCTCGACGGCAAAAACATCGGTCTGGCCGACAAGGACAAGCTGAAAATAGAAGTTGGGAAAAACGGCAAGATCGTGGTCGGCGGCGGCGCGGACGCCCAGACCGCCCGCCGGATGGAAAAAGCGTTGAATGCGGAAAACGGCCTCGCCGACGCCATCCTCGCCTACCAGAAAGATGAAAAACAGCTGTCCGCCCAGACCATGGATTATACGGGCTGCTCCCTGTACGAATTGACTTCGACCACCATGGGCAAAGTCAACGAGCGCATCCGCGGTGAAGTCGAATCCACCGTCAAAAGCAAATTGAACACGGATTTTTACACCAACTTCGGCTTCCTCGGCGACGACGAGGCGATCATCAGCCGCTTTGACGCGGAGCAGCTGGCCTTCACCGGCGGCATCGATTTTTCCGGCGAAGTGAATGTCATGTCCGATCCCGAAGGCAATATCAAAAACTGCATGAACAACCTCGCCGACTCCATCAATGAGGCGTTCGGCTCGTTGAATGAGGAAATCATCAAGCGTTTCGACGCCCAGGGAATCAAACTCGACAAGGCCACCCGCGAGCAACTGCTGCTGGACCTGAAGAAGGTGCAGATCACCGTGAACAGCGACGGCGATATTGACACCAAGGATGTGCTTTTCCGGAGTATGGCGGGGATTTTGCGCTCTTGAATTTTCATGATGGCATGAGGCGACAACGCTGGGAGTGATTCCCGGCCGGGTGACGTATGTCCTGGACGGCGCGGGTATTGTGCAGCACGTCTATTCGGCGCAGCTGGAAGCCGCTAAACACGCTGAAACGGCGCTCGAAGCGGTCAGAAAGATCCATGCGGCAGGTAGTAATGAGGCCTGACGCTTCACGGCTCTGTCAGTAATTTTCTGGCGACCTCGACATCGGTGACCAGCGCGGTCAGATAGCCCCCCCGCAAAACGCTCTGTATCGCCTCGAACTTCCGCATCCCTCCCGCGACGCCGAGGCGACGGGGAATGCGCATGGCCTGCTCGAGGCCGATGCCGATGACCCGCGATTCGAAGGACGAGTTGACCGGCTTGCCCTGTGTATTGACGAAGCGCTGGAGGACGTCCCCACGAGCGCCGAGGGAGCGCAGTTCCTCCTGTTCCTCCGCCGTCATGCGGTTGCCGCTGTCCGAGAGGTAACGCGACGGTTCCAGCGTGCCGATCCCCATCAGCAGCAAAGACAGCCTGTCGAAGAAATCGAAAACAAACTGGCATGACCTTTCCCGCAGCATGGCGTCCCGCGATTCGGGGCTTGAACAAATGCCCGGCACCAGGAGATACACCGGCTCCGCATCGCAGACCTGGGCGAAGCGTTCGGTGATCCGGGTAGCCATGCTGTTGGACAGCGACCGCCCGATGCCGCCAAGGACCTGGACGATGTATTTCGTCTGGCTTTTCGGCACCGGCCGCATGGCGTTGACGGCATAGAGAAGCGCCTCGCTCCACGAGGAAATGCCGATGTTTTCGCATTTCGGCACGACATTCTCAAGATAGGCGGCCGCCCCGTCCCCCATCGCCAGCAGCAATTCCTTTTCATCCGGCCCGGCCGGCTCGACCACGACAGCCTCGTTGAGGTTGTACTTTTTGCTCAGTTCGATTTCAAGTTCCGTATAGATTCCCTTGGGGACATGGACGGAGATATGGACAATCCCCAGTCGTTCCGCGTCCCTGAGGGCGCGGGAGACGGTCGCCTGCGAGATATCGAGGCGTTCGGCGATTTCCGGCTGCTTGAGGCCGTTCTGGTGGTATAGGCGGGCGACCTTGGTGATGAGGCGCAGCTGTTCTGTCGAATGGCCTTTGTAAGTGAACATGGGTTTTCCCGTGCGAGCAAGAAAATGCGGATGCCTTGGCATCCGCATTGACAGACAGACATTCTACAGCAAAAGCGCGGCACAGTCCAGCATGCGGTTTACAGCATGGTGATGTCGTGTTCTTCGGGGCGGTTGTGCCAGTAGAGACGCCAGCCAAGGTATTTGCCCGTGGCTTCATATATGATCCGGGCGGTGCGCGCCTTGACCATGGCGACATGGTGTTCGAAGCCATTGGCGCACATGGTAGCGAGGAGTTTTTGCATCTTGTCGATCTTGCAGACGGCGATGCCGCCGGCCATGTCGAATTTGCGGTCGATAAATTCGCCCTCGCCGACATAGGCCTTGATATAGCCGCCCGAGTCCTCCGTGGAGATGCGGAAATAGGTCATCTCGCCCGGGGCGACCTTGCCCTTCACCGCGCCGAAACACCATTCGCGGTTGATCGTGGTGCCAAGGACGTCGAGTTGGCCGAGTTCCGGCTTGGCGCCCATGAAACTGGCTGGATAGTTGCCGCAGTGGGTGTTGACGCAGATGTCCGGTTCTTCGCCGTAATTGTTGTTCCAGTCGAGGAGGGCGACAGGCTTCCGCGACGCCAGGGCAAGCGCCAGCATCGACACCGCCCCCGCCCCGTCGCCTTCGCACGCCGACGGCAACAGCCTCTCGCCCATCATGCTCATGGTAACGCAGGCGGCGCAACCGAAGTTGTTTTCCAGGGCGTCCCAGCACTGGACGATGGTGGCGTCGAGGTTGTTGTCGGCGACGAAGCGGTCGACGGTGACGGAGAACTTGGCCTGTTTTTCCACCTGTCCGTCGGTGATGCCGGAGGCGATGTTGCCGTAGGCCTTGATCGCCGCCAGTTTTTCCTTGAACGCGGCTTCTCCCGAGTCGACCTTTTTCGCCGCCTCGATGATCACGGACATGTCGACGGGAATGACCTTGATGCCGCTAGCCTGCAGCAGCTTTTCACTGAAGCGGACCGTCTGGAACGGCGCGGGCCGGACGCCGAGCTGGCCGATCCGGGCGTTCCGGAGGCCTTTGACCACGCGGCAGATGGCGGCGAAGTCCTCGACATCCCTCCTGAACGCGGGGCCGGCGACATCGCAGGTGTGGGTGGACGTGTCCGTGAACTTGATGCCGTACTGGCGGAGGTTGTTGCAGACTGAAAGTTTTCCGCAGAAGGCGTCACGGCGGGACTTGAGGTCGACCTTGTCCACTTCGTCGTTCGAGGCCTGCACCAGCACCGGCACGTTGAGGTTGGCGACCTTCAGCGTTTCCGCCACCGCCTGCTCGTCGCCGAAGTTGGGCAGGACGACGACGACGCCGTCGATGTCGTCTTGCCGCGACTTGAAAAGCTGGGCCAGTTTCGCCGCGTCGGCTTCCGTCTCGATCGCGCCGCTGGGGGTGGCGTCGGCGTCGAGGGTGACGCACTCGATGTCAAGGTCGGCGAAAAGCTTCGCCAATGCCGCCCGGTCGCCGACGGCCAAGGCGGGATTGAAAAATCCCCTGACCCCGATGATGACGCCAAAGACGGTTTTCTTGCGTACCGGATTCATGATGTTTTCTCCTCTGTGGTTATGTTCTACAATTTCGCCATTGCCGACTTGCGCTGGATTTCCGCCTGGATCGTGTCCAGCACCACCGCCACGATGATCACGAGACCCCTGATGACGGTCTGCCAGAATTCGGACACCCCCATCATGACCATGCCGTCGTTGAGGACGCCGATGATGCACGCGCCGACGATGGTGCCGCCTATGGTGCCGCGGCCGCCGGCAAGCGAGGTGCCGCCGAGAACCGCCGCCGCGATGGCGTTCATTTCATACGATGTGCCGGTGGCCGGATGGGCGGCGACTAGTTCCGAGGTCACGATCAACCCGACGAGGGCGGCTGTCATCCCGGATATCATATATACCCAGATTATGACCTTTTTCACGTTGATTCCGGAAAGGCGCGAGGCCGTTTCGTTGCCGCCGACAGCGTAGACATGGCGGCCGAACGGTGTCTTCCTCGCCAGATAGATGAAGAAAAGGGCCAGGGCCGCCGTGATCCACACGCTGAGGGGGACGTTCAGGAAGCGTCCGGAACCGAGAATGGGAAAGCCGGTGGTGCCGAGCTCCGCCGAACCCTGCAGGTTCGGGAATGTCGCTCCGTTCGACCTGAGGAGCGCCAGGCCGCGCGCGATATACATCATGCCCAGGGTGACGATAAACGGCGCGACGTTGAATTTGGTAATGATCCACCCGTTCGCCATGCCTATCAGCATGCCCATGACGATGGCGATGACCATGATGGCGGGAACGTTGAAATAGATCGTTATGCCCAGGAAATCCAGGTTGAGACCCTCGTAGATGAGGCCGCCCGCGACCATGCCCGCCAAGCCGACGATGGAACCGATCGACAGGTCGATCCCGCCGGTCAGCAGCACGAAAACCAGGCCCATGGCAAGGATGGCGTTCACCGCGATATGCTTGGCGAGGATCGGGATGTTCGCGCCCGAGAGGAAGTTCGGGGCCATCAGGCCGAAAAATATGCACAGCAGGATAAGGACGCCGTATGTCCGCAACTGGACAAGCATGCTCATGAAGGAACTGCCGGATTTTTTCTTTTCGCTCATGGTATTGTCCGCCCTTTTTTGGCTGTCATTTTGAACCGGAAGCCATCAGCAGCTTCGCCTGGCTCAGTTCCTGCCGCTCGAATTCCCCGGTCAGACGCCCCTTGTTCAACACAAGGACGCGGTCGGGGATGGTAAGCATTTCCTTGAGTTCGGACGAAACCATGATGATGCCGAGCCCCTCGTCCGTCAGTTTCATGATGATGTCGAACATCTCCTTTTTCGCGCCGACGTCGATGCCGCGGGTGGGCTCGTCCATCAACAGAACCTTGGGATGGGTGAGGAGGTTCTTGCCCACGATGACCTTTTGCTGGTTGCCGCCGGAAAGCGAGGTGATAAGGTGCTTTTTCGACCCGATCTTGATCATGAGTTCCCTGATCATGTTGTCGACGGCCTTGTTCTCCCTGGACGACGAGATGCTGAAACGGCCGGAATAGTTGGACAGGCTGGCAAGGGTCATGTTTTCGGCAATGCTGAAATTCTGAACGATCCCATGGTGCTTGCGGTCTTCGGGGATGAGGGAAAAACCGTCCCTGATGCGCTGGTCGATCCTGGTGCTGGCGATGCGGCGGTCGTCGAGGATGATCTCCCCGGTGGCGTCCGGCTGCGCGCCGATAAGGCATTCGAGGATTTCCGTCCTCCCCGCGCCCATCAGCCCGTAGATGCCGAGGATCTCCCCCTGGTGGACCTGGAAGGAAACGTCGTTGACCTTGAAGCCGCCGGAGAAATTCGGCAGGCGCAGGTGTTTCACCTCCAGGAGCACCCTGCCGTTCCTTTTTTCCCGCGGCAGCGGCGGCTGTTCCTCTTCGCCGGTCATCTCCTTGACGATCCAGTGGATGTCCACGTCCTTGATCATGGCGGTGGAAATGAGTTTGCCGTCGCGGAGCACCGTTATATAGTCACCGATTTCGAGAATTTCCTCGAAGCGGTGGGATATGTAAATGATGGCGGTTCCATTGGCCTTGAGGTCGGCGATGATCTCGAAAAGGACTTTCACTTCCTGTTCCGAGAGGGCGGATGTCGGTTCGTCCATGATGAGGATGTCGACGTCGCCGTAGAGCGCCTTGGCGAGTTCGACGATCTGCTGCTGCCCGATGCCGAGGTTGCCGACGAGGGTGTTCGGGTTCAGGTCGAGCTTGAGCCTGGCGAGGGATTTTGCCGCCTCTTTTTCCTGTTCGCGGTGGTCGACGGAAAAACGGCCGTTCTTGAGTTCCCTTGCCATGAAGATATTTTCGGCGATGGAGAGGTTGGGGACCAGGTTCAGCTCCTGGAAGACAATGCCCAGGCCGTGTTCGCGCGCTTCCGAAGGGGAGGAATAGCTGATTTCCCTGCCTTCGCGGTAGATGTGGCCGGAGGTCGGCTCCTCGACCCCTGCGAGGATCTTCATCAGGGTGGATTTTCCCGCGCCGTTTTCGCCGACCAGCACATTCACTGCGCCTTTGTAGACCTTGAAGTCCACGTTGTCCAGTGCGGTGGTGCCGGGGTATTTCTTGGTGATGCCCCGCGCTTCGAGAACCATTTCGTCCATGCTGCTACTCCTCGGCCGGGGCAAGGGACACGGGTACCACATTGAAATGCGTATTGCCGCCGTTTTGCGTGGTGGCACCGAGCAACTCGAAAACCTTCCCCACCCCGCCGTCTTCGCGCAGCCCCAGGGGAGCGACCGACTGCGCCCCGGCGTACTGGCTGAGCTGGGTGGCCAATTTGGCGAATTCGACCTGGTTCTTGAAATCGTCGAAGGTTACGAAGTCCAGGCAGTCCCTGAGCGAAGTTCCCTTGTAGATCGGCCCAAGCTGGATGGTGATGTCTGGTTCGCCGTCAAAGGGTTCGACATCGGCCTCGGCGCGGCCGTTACGGGACTTGATGTTTGCGGAAAGGATTTTGATTTTGCTTTTCACCGAGAAGTTGTACGGGTTCTGCTCGGCGACGGCGCGGTAGCCGTATTTTTCGCCCGCCGTCTTCTCGTCCGCTTTCACCGCGTCGATCAAGGTCCGCAGGTCCACGGCATGCTCCCTCATGTACGGCAGGATCCGCTCCCCCCAGATCGTATTGACGTAGCCCTCGGCGTCGAAGGTGTCGGCCGCGAAGAAGACCTTTATCTGGTCCTTGTCGGCGGACTGGTCGACAGGGTCTTTGGTGACCACCTTGGCCGAAAGGGCGAGAAAAATCACGAATATCGCGAGCGCTATCAACCAACGCATAGTATGCTTCTCCCATGGCCAAAACAGGTATTGGTTAGAGGTTGCGTGTTAACGGCAACAGCCGATAGCGGACAGCCGCGTTCCAATTTTCCTGAACTGTCCGCTATTAGCTGTTACCGGTTAACTCGGTTGGAACTTAGTCCTTCATGGCGAAATTATCGAGCTTCTTGGCATTGTCCGTGGTGATCAGGATGCAGTCGACAAGCTGCTTTTCGGAAAGGCCGGTGCTGCCGGACTTGATGACCTTGTCGGCCTGTTCGACGGCCATGGCGGCGATGCGGGCGGCGGGCTGGAGGCCGGTGGCCTTGATGTCGCCGGCGAGGATGGAGTCGCGGACATCGTTGGAACCGTCGAAGCCGACGACAATCACGTTGCCCTTGCCGGCAGTCTTGAGGGCTGCCATCGCGCCCATGGCCATGGTGTCGTTGCCGCAGATCACGCCCTTGATGTTGGGGTTGGCCTGGAGGATGGATTCCATCTTGCTGTAGGCTTCGGGCTGGCTCCAGTTGGCGCTCTGGCGGGCGACCATCTTCATGTCGGGGTACTGGTCGATGACGTCGTGGTAGCTGCGGGAACGGACGCCGGCGTTGGTGTCGGATTCACGGCCGGTGAATTCCACATACTCGCCCTCTTCGCCCATGAGTTCGACAAAGAACTCGGCGACCAGCTGCACGCCCTGGTAGTTGTTGGCGACGATCTGGGAGACGGCGACGCCGGTGGCGTTGATTTCGCGGTCGATCAGGAAGGTGGGGATGCCCGCGTCCTTGGCCTTCTGGACGGCGGCGATGGTGACGTCCGCGCCTGCGTTGTCAAGGATGATGGCGGCGGCCTTGTTGGCGATCGCCGTGTCGATGTAGTTGCTCTGTTTGCTGGCGTCATCGTCGTGGGAATAGGCCTGGGCGGCGTAGCCGAGCTGCTTGGCGCGGGCGACGGCCACATCGGCTTCGGTCTTGAAGAACGGATTCGAATGGGACGGGGTGATGACGACCATAAGTTTTTCTTCGGCGGATGCAAAGCCGCCCATGCAGACAAACGCGGACAACACAAGCAATGCAGCGAATTTCCTCATGATTTTTCCTCCAAAAAAGAAAGTAGAAATGCGGACCACCTCACAAAACCCTCATGAAACGGTATATCGCAAAAGCGATATTTCACTTTTCCCGGTGAAGCACCATCGCCACCGCCTTGTTCCAGCCGTCCCGGCGCTTTTCCCGTTCCGCCGCGGCCATTGCCGGGCTGTATGACCGCTCCGCTTCGCGGGACGTCACGTCCCTCCCGTATATCCCCAAGGCCATCCCGGCGAGATACGCCGGGCCCGATCCGGACAGTTCCTCGAAGGCGGGTACGAAAACGTCGGCGTTCAGCATATCCGCCTGGAATTGCATCAGGAAGCCGTCACGGGTCGCCCCGCCGTCGACCTTCAGCGTGTCGACGCTGAAACCGGTCTCCTTGACCATGATGTCGATGATGTCCTGTATCTGGTAGGCGATGCATTCCTCGGCCGCGCGGACAATCTCCGCCTGGCCGACGCTCCTGGTCAGGCCGCACAGGATGCCCCGCGCCGCGCCGTCCCAATATGGCGCACCGAGCCCGCTGAAAGCCGGGACAAGGTACAAGCCATCCACCTCCCTCGCCGACCTGGCCAGCCGTTCCGCATCCTTGGACGAGGAAAGCATCTTCACGTCGTCGACCAGCCAGCGGATGACCGCTCCCGTATAGTTGATGTTGCCTTCCAGTACATAGGTCACCCGGCCGTCTATGGCCCACGCCAGGGAAGTGACCACGCCCTTGTCGCTGAAGATCGGCTTTTCGCCGATGTTCATCATTACCGACGAGCCGGTGCCGTAGGTCGTCTTTATCGAGCCTGGAGTATGGCAGCCCTGGCCGAACAGCGCGCCGTGGGAATCGCCGAGCACGGCGTGGATGGGAATCGGCCCCGGCAGCGCTCCGCCGAAATCGCTGTTGCCGAAGAGGCTGTTCGAGTCGACCACGCGTGGGAGCCATTCGCTTTGCAGCCCGAAAAGACGGCAGACGTCTTCGTCCCACCCGAGTGTGGCGACATTGAACAGCTGAGTCCTGGATGCGTTGGAATAGTCCGTCAGCGGCTCGCCGCCGCAAAGTTTGTAAACAAGCCACGAATCCATGGTCGAGCAGCAGAGGAAACCGCCGTCCGCCAGCCTGCGGGCTTCCGGAACGTTTTCCAGCACCCAGGCGATCTTGGCTGCCGAATAATACGGCGAAAGCGGGATTCCGGTGCTGGCGCGCACCTGTTCCGCCGCTCCCCCCGATGCTATGCGGCGGCATATGTCCTCGCCCCTCGCGCACTGCCAGACAATCGCGTTGTGGACGGGTTTTCCGGTCCGCCTATCCCAGACGACGGCGGTTTCCCGCTGGTTGCTGATGGCGGCGACGGCGATGTCCGATGCTGCAATGCCCGTTTTGGCGATGACCCCGCGCACCGCCTCTAGGAGGTTCGCGAAAATTTCCTCCGGACTGTGTTCCACCCAGCCGCGCCCGTCGACGATCTGCCGGTGTTCGCGGTCGTCGCGACCGGCGATCCGCCCCGAGGAATCGAAGAGAATGGCCTTGGTGCCGGACGTGCTTTGGTCTATGGACAGAACGTACGATGGCATTTTCTACCTTTTCTGCAAAAGTTCGCGGGCGGCGCGGCAGACGCCTTCGGCATCCAGGCCATAGTGCTTGAACACGTCGGGGGAAGCGCCGGCGATCAGCACCTCGTGGGGAAGCGCCATGATCCTGACAGGTATCGGATTGTTCTGGACCACTATTTCCGCCACCGCCGAGCCAAGGCCGCCGTTGACGCTGTGTTCCTCAAGGGTGATGATGGTGCCGGTCCCGGCGGCGGCGAGGACGGCCTGTTCGTCAAAAGGCTGCAGGGTATGCATGTCCACGACCATGGCCTTGATCCCTTCGGCGGCAAGCGCATCAGCCGCCTGGAGCGCGGGCCAGACCATTTCGCCGCAGGCGATGATCGCCAGGTCGCCGCCGTCCCGCAGGGTGACGGCCTTGCCGATTTCGAACTTCGCGCCTTCCTCGTATACCAGCGGCATGGCAGCCTTGCCGACGCGGACATAGGCTGGCTCGTTGTTCTTTTCCAGCTCGCGCAGCAGGCCGGCCGTCTGGACTTCGTCGCAGGGCAACAGGACCTGGATGCCTGGAATCGCCCGCATGACCGCGATGTCGTGGGTGGAATGATGGCTGAAGCCGAGTGCGCCGTAACTGATCCCGCCGGATACGGCCAGCATTTTGACATTGGTATGTGAATAGGCGACGTCGACCTTTATCTGTTCCAGCGACCGCGCGGAGAGGAAGCTGGCGGGGGCGCAAACGTATGGGCGCTTGCCGACTGCGGCGAGGCCGGCCGCCATGCCTATTTCATTTTGTTCGGCAATGCCGATCTCGACGAACTGCGCGGGCAAGGCATCGGCGAACACGCCCAGCGATGTCGAACCTTTCGCGTCCGAGGTGAGGGCGATGATATCGGGGTTTTGCCGCCCGAGGCGGGTCAGTTCGTTGGTGAACGCTTCACGACAGGATAAGCCTTTTTTCACGCCAGTGCCCTTTCCGCTTCAGCAAACTGGTTCATGGCGGACCGGAGCAGTTCCGCATCAGGTACGCCGTGATGCCACTTTGCGACATTTTCCATTTCGCGCACGCCCTTCCCCTTGCAGGTGCGGGCGATGAACAGGCGCGGCTTTCCGTTCCCCTTTTTGCTGAACACATCGGCGAGGGCGTTCACATTGTGCCCGTCCGTCTCTTCGACCTGCCAGCCGAAGGCGGTCCATTTGTCGGCGAGCGGCTCGAGGGCCATGACGTTTTCGGTGTCGCCGCTGATCTGCAGGTGGTTGCGGTCGATGACGGCGGTCAGGTTGTCGAGCTTGTAAAATGAAGCCGCCATAGCCGCTTCCCACAGCGAGCCTTCAGCCTGTTCCCCGTCCCCCATGACGACAAACACACGGTTCTCCCTGGAAAACATTTTCAGGCCTTTTGCCATGCCGACGCCGACGGACAGGCCGTGGCCGAGGGCGCCGGTATTCATCTCGATCCCCGGCACCTTGTTGTTCGGATGGCCGATCAGCCTGGTGCCGAAGGCGCAGAATGTTTTCAGTTCATCCTTGGGGAAAAAGCCGAGGTCGGCAAGTATGCAAAAAAGGCCTTCCACGCTGTGGCCCTTGCTCATGATGAAGTAATCCCTGTCGCCCCAGGCGGCGTTTTCGGGATCGACGCGCATTACCTTATAATAGAGCGCGACAAGTATATCCACGGAACTGAGAGCACCGCCGGTATGTCCGGCCTTTCCCGTATAGATCATGTTCAGCAGATCGCGACGGATCTGGACAGCCTTGCGCGGCAAATAATTTTGATCCATGATTTCTCCAGTAACGCAACGACAAAGGCTATAATGACAACAAGGCGAAAAGGAAGACGATAAAACCATTTGCATATTTATTCAAGCGTGAATATATATTATTGTCGCAAAAAAATCATCGCGGACCTTATCAAATCTTTTCCGCAGCACAGGAAAGAGTTTGTCGAATTCAGAAAAAATATAGGCTTAGTGATGAATGCACGGGCCAAGGGAATCACTCTTGAAATTGTAACTTGCATAATTATTCTTGTTTGTATATTTATAATAACAGATAGAAATGATTTGTCAAGTTTTAAGCCGCGATAAATATTAATTTTTTAACATATTGTAAATTAAGCAATTATGCGAAAAAATAAAACATGAGGATAATGAGGATATGCTGTTTTGCTTATTCTATAGTGTTGAATACATAAATTACGTGCCCTCGAGTTCCTCAGGTATATGCTTTTGATGCGCAAGCCTACCCTACCTTGAGAACCCTGCCGTTCACCTTGGCCCTGCGCTCTTTGCGGATATTTTTCTCACCCCATTCGCACATCACGTCGAGAACTGGTATAAGGGACTGGCCGCGTTTGGACAGGGAGTATTCGACTTTGGGGGGAATCTGCGGGTATTCCTTACGGATGACCAGGTCGTCAGCTTCCAGCTCCTTGAGGGTCGAACTGAGGGTCTTGAAGGAAATGGTACCGATCCCGCGTTTCAACTCGTTGAACCGCACCACCGGCCCGAAGATGGAAAGCCAGTACAGGATGACCATTTTGTACTTTCCCCCAATGAGGGACAGGGTATAGCCGAAGCCGGTATCGGAAAGGCTCTTGCCGGACGCGCACCATTCTTTGGGAATCATC
Source organism: Planctomycetota bacterium (assembly GCA_036745875.1). Lineage (GTDB taxonomy): Bacteria > Planctomycetota > SZUA-567 > SZUA-567 > SZUA-567 > DAIOFH01. The sequence goes on from DAIOFH010000023.1 coordinate 19,690, forward strand.
GGACACTCTCCTCTGGGTAAGTATATAACATTAATGTGCGTACTTTTATTTTTATCATATGTGCGGTATCATCTCCGGTCAAGGAAAACGTCCTTGGCGGGCCAACGCCGCCCGCAGGCGACAGCAGCCCGATCAAGGACTGCATGCGCATCATGGCCGCTGAAGGAACGGAATATAAAGAGACAGTTTACTGGTATGACGGCCTGATGAAACATCTTGGCTGGACGGACCGCGGAAAGGTCCTCGCCGGCGGCGGCGTGAAGCCTGGGGGCGTCAGTGGAAAACCCGTCGTGGAGGAAGCGCACCGGCTAGGCGCTTCAATACAATAACAGGAACAGAGGTCCAGATCGCCTATCGGAGAGTACATCATGAAAGTCATCGCAATCAACGGCAGCTCCAACGCCAAAGGCAACACCGCCCTTGCCCTCGACCAGGTCTGCGGCGCACTGCAACAACAGGGAATCGAAACGGAACGGATAGAAATCGGCAAAAAAGCCGTTCGCGGCTGCATCGGCTGCAACAAGTGCGGGGAAAAGCAAAACCGCCGCTGCATCTTCGACGACGATATCCTCAACCCTTCCCTGGATGCGCTTTTTGCGGCAGACGGCATTCTCGTCGGCTCGCCGGTGTATTACGCCGGCATCAACGGCTCTTTGAAATGCTTCCTCGACCGGGCGTTTTATGTGGCGGAGTCCAACGGCTCCATCTTCTGGCAAAAAGTAGGGGCGGGAGTGGTGGCGGTGCGGCGCGGCGGGGAAGCGACCGCGTGGGACCAGATCAACAAGTATTTTACCATTACCGGGATGTTCATCCCGTCCGGGACCTACTGGAACATGGTCTTCGGAGCTGCCCCGGGCGAAGCGGATAAGGATGTCGAGGGCAAGCAGAACATGCAGGTGCTGGGCCGAAACATGGCCTGGCTGCTGAAGGCGGTGGAAAAAGAAAAAAGCGCGCTGCCGCCGTATGAAGAAAAGCGGTTCATGAGTTTTATACGCTGAAGCGTTTTAAAAAATCCCTGATGATTGAAGTTGGACGCTGGAAATATCACGCAAGCGGCTCATGGCTCACCGCACTGTCAAAGTACAGTCCGATTTCCTCCGAGCGGGAATTTCTCCTGCATCGAGGATAGATTGCCTGTGAGGTATTTCATGATGTTTTCAAAGGGATTGCCGGTGTTTTTGCCGAAAAGCTGTTTCTCGAAAAACGGAAGGGCGCTGTTCGGATCGTCCGCCGGAAGATAGCTGATGAACGGCGTCAGCGACCAGTCGTCATTGATGCGGTAGCCAATGCCCTGCAGCTGCATGGAACCGCTTTTTATCACCCCCGTTTCTATATACTTGTTTTCGACATCGACCTTGACGTCCCAGGACACGTCGACGGACTCCCCGCTGGCGGCGGCGGTTTGCGCGGCGGCGGCTGTGCTTGCCGTATTTTCGGCGGATACGTTGTTAGTGGATGCGGCGGGATTGTTCGGTTTGTAGGTGGCTGAGACAGGGTCGTAGGTGTGTATTTCCAGCGTGTCTTCCATGGGCTTCACCTGCGACGGGTCGATTACCTGCTTGCCCCGCTGCTCCTGCATTCGCTTGAACGCTTCGACGATTTTCGGATCCTTGGGGTCCATGATTCGCCAGAACATGACATAGCGGGAAGAATCACTGATATCCATGCTGCATCCTTTCATCGTGGGTGTCGGGAGAATCGCATATCAGTATTATCGGACCCTGCTCCCGTTTCTTGAGCGGATTTGCGTTTTTTCCCCGCCGGTTTTACCCCAGGCTGTCGAAAAACTGGTCGGCTGCGAAGTGCGCGATGGGGTTCCTGCTCGCCGGCGGAACGGCGATCCATAGCTACAATATCGAAACGGAGATCATGGGGACAAAAGGCACCCTGCGCATCGGGAGCGTTCCGCAGAAGAACCTTGTGGAAATCCTGGACGAATACGGCGTGCGCAAGGAATGCCACGACACCTTCCTCGACCGCTTCGAACAGGCCTATGCGGACGAGATGCAGGAATTCGTGAATTTCCTGCAACAGGGACGGAAGCCGAGCCCCAGCTTCGACGACGGCCTCAAGGCCACCATCATCGCCTACAAATGCCGCGAATCCTTCGAGTCCGGGAAGCTGGTGAAAACCGGCCTCTAAAGCACGAAAACTCTTGAAATGCTCCAATGGACGCCATTGCCGCAGGCAAAACGTCGACGCCCTCTCCCGGCAAAGGAGAGGGCGTTTTTTATGGTTTGCAATAAGCGGATCAACCGTTTATGAGTTCATCCGGATTCGGCATCTTGTCGAGTTCGCCTTGGGAAATATTCTGGTACTTCTTCGGGGACTGATCGTCGACGACGCCCGCAGGGCGCAACGATTCCTCGTCGGCGGTGCTGCCCTTCGGCGGCGACTTGGGATGGCGGTTTTGATGCGTCTTGGCTCCTGCGGGAAGATCGTTGAAATCCGGATCGTCGAATTTACGGGCAACATCAATGGGTCTGTTATCGTAGGACTTCATAATGGGCTCCTTGTAACCATGTCCCCATTCAAAGCTGTACGACTGAACGAAATTGCCTTCGCTGCGATGGGGGTTTTGCGTTGTCCGCATATTTTTCCCCCCTCATCCCTCCCCAATTGGACACCAGGGCCAACTTAAGACAAGATAATCATGATGATTCGTGGTTGGCGACATCGGCAGCAAAGCTATATCGTCCGAAAAACAGGAGTAAGCGCATCATACAATGCGCAGAATTGCCGGTATTTGTCCTCGGCGGCGGACCTGTCGGCGCGCGGCTCGTAGATATTCTCCATCTGCACGGCCTCCGCGATGGCGGAGGCGTAGCCGGGAAAAGCTCCGGTCGTCACCGCGCCGATTATCGCCGCTCCCAGGCAGGGCGCTTCCTGGTTGTTGGGGACGACGACCGGCAGGTTGCAGATGTCGGCCTTGACCTGCGACCACAGCGCCGACTTCGCGCCGCCGCCGGTTGAAAGTACGCGGTCCACATTGATCCCCGACGCCTTGAAGAAATCGATGTTTTTCCTGAGCAGGCAGGCGACTCCATAGAGTATGGCGAGGGAAAAATCAAATTTGTCGTGGTTGACCGTTGCACCGTAAAACACGCCGGTGGCGTTGGCGTCGAACTCCGGTGGATTCACCCCGGTCAGGTACGGCAGGAACACGAGCCTCGGATCGACCGCCCTTTTGGCGCAGGATTCGTCGATGTCCCGGAACGACAAATCGGACGCGAAATTGTTCCTGAACCATTCCAGGCTTATCCCGCCCGATTCGCAGACAGGCAGGTAGATATAGCTGTTTTCAAAAGGCCCGCAATACAGGGGAATGCGCGAAGCCGAGGAAAAGGGCGTGGAAAGGAAGGTCGCGATGGAGGAGACGGTGCCTGCCGACTCGCTGACCATGCCTTCCACCACGTTGCCTGTTCCGATCATGCCGGCGAAATGGTCCAGGGTGCCGCTGTTGGCGCTGCTTCCGGACGGCAGCCCGGTCGCGGACAAGATGTCCGGGGACAACTCCCCCACCACGCTGCACGGCGGCACCAGTTCGGGCAGCTTGTCGGGGGTCACCCCGCAGTAGGCGAGCGGCTCTTCCCAATATTCTTTTTTCGTGATGTCGAAGTAATGGGAAAACGGGTAGATCGAATATTCGCCGGCAAAGCGTCCGGTCAGCCGGTACAGGACATAATCCTTGATCATCAGGAACTTGTGGATATTGTTGAACAACTCGGCTTCGTTGTGCCGCAGCCAAAGGATTTTGGTGAGCGGCCAAGTGGGTATTATCTCCGGTTGTCCCGTGACCCTGTAGCACAGGTCGCGGTCGAGGTGTTTGGACAATTCGACGCATTCCGCTGTGCTGCGCATATCGAGCCACGAGATACCCGGCCTGAGCGGCCTGCCATCCCTCCCGACGACGACCAGTGATTCGGCCTGGCCCGTCAGCACGAGTTGTACCGGCCCTGGGCCCAAGGAGGCCGCCGAAGCATGGCGACAGGCGGCGATCAATTCCACGATGGTTGCGAAATACCCTTCCGCGTCGAACTCGACAAAGCCGCCCGTGCGGTCGTAATTGACGTTATGGCTTTCCAGGGAGGCGGGGACGAGCTTGTCCGAGTAGGCCGCTACCTTGATGTTCGTGGTGCCAAGGTCGATGGCGATGATGCCCATGGGAAAATCTCCTTTTAGGAATTGGGATTGACGGGACTACTCCACCTCACTTTCCCCATAGAGGGCGAGCGTTATGGTCAGAGTGAGTTATCAGATCAATGGGGTTGGACAAAGTAACATAAAGGACCCCGTAACCGGCGAATCATCAATACACGGTCTTCACCGAATCGCGGCTCATCAAATGCGGCGACAGAGAGAAGGAATAGCCGGAGGATATTTCGTTCTTCATTCCGGCTTCCATGATATCGATGCATTTTTCCGCCATCCGTTCGCGCGGGAGATGGACGGAAGTAAGGGCCGGCGCGGTGAAGGGGCATGTTTCGTTGTCGTCGAAGCCGATGACGCTGATGTCGTCCGGGACGGAAAGGCCGAGTTCGGCGGCGGCCTTGTATACGCCGAGGGCGAAGTTGTCGCCGAAGCACATCACGGCGGTGAAAGGGATGACGAAGGCGTGTTTATTCCTGTCCCACAGCGATAAAACGATGGCGCAGGAACTTTCCAGCGAGGAGTGCACGAAATGCAGGTATTCCTTGCGGAAATGGACATCGTACTGCTTAAAGGCCTTTTTGACGCCTTCCACGTAATAGGACGCGTAGGGGTAGTCCAGCGGTTCGCCGATGATGAGGATGTCCCGGTGTCCCTTGCTGAGGAGTTCGCAGGCCGCCACATAACCGCCATAGGCGTAATCGACGTCGACGAAATGACAGTTCGCGCCGTTGCGCGCCCGGTCCAGGACAATGACATTGGCGTCGGAGTTCAGGAGCAGGTCGACGTTTGATGTGTCGGTGGTGGCGGGTGCGATGACGACATACTCGGGCATGCGGGAAATTGCCGACTGGACGCTGAAGCGTTCGGATTCGAGGTCGAACTGCGAGTCGCAGATCTGGGTGGTGTAGCCGAATTTGGCCATGGTCACGGAGATCGTCTTGAATATGTAGGTGAGGACGGGGTTTTCGATATCGTTGAAGATGATGGCGATGCTTTTTATCGAATTGGTGCGCAGGCCGCGGGCGAAGAGGTTGGGGGAATAGCCCATTTCCCGCGCTTTTTTAAGGACGGTCTCGCGCGTTTCCGCATTGATCCCGGCGTGTCCGTTGATGGATTTGGAAACGGTCGAGAAGGAAACGCCCAGTTCCTCGGCTATGGACTTGATAGTCACCCGTTTTGAAGAAGTGTTTGTCATATATGCAAATCCAATCTTTCAGAGGTTTATCCAGTTCGCGTTGTGATTGTAACCTGTTCCGGGATTCTTTTCAATCGGCGGGGATGCGGTCCCATTGTTGGCGGCGCTCCAATACCCTTACAAACGACAGTATATCGCAATTTACAACGTTGTCAATAACTAAATTCTTCATTTCGCAGGTTTTTTACAACGTTTTCAGCGATTATTTTCACCAAAATAAAATTTTCCATAGACGGACATACCCTATCTACATATTGATATATGCACATTTTTACCGATAAATATTAATTTTCTTCAAAAAAAGCAGTTGACAAGCGGAGTGTTCGCTGATATAGTATCTACAACGTTGTAAATTACTGCTCAAAGCACTCATCCTTTTCCGCCCTGTTACAACGTTTTCCTTTCAAGCTCTTCGACTTCTTGGCAGATTCATGTTTCCGGCAATTCGGCCTGGGTTTTTTGTACAAAAAAAGGAGAGTGTTATGAAAAAAATCGTTTCGAAGGTATTCGCTCTGGCCCTGCTCGCCTGCGTCATTGGGTTCGCCTCGCCCACCTCCGCGCAGGAACCGAATGTCATAGCCTATACCCAGAAAACCATGGACCAGTTTTTCCACGTGGCGCTTGAACAGGGCGTCAAGAAGGCAGTGCAGGAAGCCGGCTATGTCTTTGAATCCGCCAACAGCAACAACGACTCCACCCTCCAGAACAACCAGATGCAGAACTTCATCTTCAAGCACTCCAAAGCCATTATCGCCAATGCCGTCGACTCCGACGCCCTCAACGACGTCTCCGACCAGGCCATGAACGCCGGCATCCCCGTCGTCATGGTGGACAACCCCGCCTCCACCGCCAAGGTCAGCGGCACCGTCGCCTATGACAACTACGGCAACGGCTACATGGCCGGAGAGCTGGTGGCGCAAAAGCTGAAGGAAAAATTCGGCACCGTCAAAGGCCGCGTCGTCAACGTTTACGGCGCCCTCAGCTCCGAATCCTGGCGCCTCAGGAAGGACGGCTTCGACGCCGCCATGGCCAAGTACCCGGAAGTCGACTACGTCCTCGTGCCCGGCGAAGGCGAACAGTCCAGGAGCCAGGACGCCCTCACCAACATCATCGCCCAGTACCACCAGGAAATCGACGCCGTCACCTGCCCCTCCGACGCCCCCGGCCTCGGCTGCGCCGAAGCGCTGAAAGTGGCCGGCATGTGGCATCCCGTCGGCGACAAGAACCACATCATCTTCGTCACCGGCGACGGCGAACCGGACGCGGTTGTCGGCCTCATCGACGGCTTCTACGACGGCATCATCGTCGAAGACGCCTATGCCTACGGCCCCATGGCTGTCGACCTCCTCACCAACTACATCTTCAAGGGCCAGGCCGTTCCCACCTCCGGCACCTACACCAATAACGATTTCTTCTGGAAAACGGCCGATTTCTCCGACTCCGACCGCGGCCCGGTCCTGATGGTTCCCCCCTACGTCATGGACGGCGCGAACGCCAAGGACGACGCGCACTGGGGTATCCAGGCCCTCAAGGCGGAAGGCAGATTCTAAGTTATGAGTGAAGAGTGAAGAGTGAAGAGTGAGGAGTGAAGAGCGGCGAATGCTTGTGAAACAACTCTTCACTCTTCGCTCTTAACTCTTAACTTTCCCTTATGGCAGCGTCAGCGTTTCAAGGAACAGATCATGGCCACCCACTTATTGTCAGTCGAACATGTAAGCAAGAATTTCGGCGCCACCAAAGCCTTGCATGACGTCAGCTTCACGATCGACCGCGGCACCATCCATTCGCTTCTGGGCAGGAACGGCGCGGGAAAGTCCACGGTCGTCAACATAATCGCGGGCATCCACCAGCAGTCGAGCGGGACGGTGCTCCTCGACGGCAAGGACATCTCCCCCTACTCCGTTTTCGAACGGCAGGAACTGTTTGTCTTTGTCAACGAACTCAAGGCCAAGGGGACGGCGTTTATCTTTATCAGCCATTACCTGCAGGAAGTGGTCGAGCTGTCGGACGAGGTGACGGTCATCCGCGACGGCATGGCCTTCTCCGGCGGCGAAAACCACGACTTCCAGGAAGAGCGCCTCGCCCACCTCATCGCGGGCGAAGAAGTGAAGCTCTCGAAACGCCTTACCGTTCCCGGCAAGGCCAAGGTCGCCCTGTCCTGCAAAAACGTCAGCGGCCCCATCTTGAACAACGTATCGGTGGATCTCTATGAAGGCGAGATCACGGGCGTGGTCGGCTTCCCCAGTTCCGGCGCGCGCGAACTGTGCCGCGCCATCTTCGGGCTGGAGGAGATCCATTCCGGCTCGATCGAGGTGAACGGCCATAAAACCACTTCGACCGCCACCCCGGCGGAAGCGATGGCCAACGGCATCGCCTACCTCTCCTACGACCGCCACAAGGAGGGGATCGTCGGGCTTATGCCTATCGCCTCCAACATCAGCCTCCCCATCATGTACACGAAACTGAAAACGCCGGCCGGCCTTTTGAACAAGAAAAAATCCATCGAAATCGCGGAATACTATTTCAAGCTCCTGAACATCAAGGCCAATTCCATCTACGACAAGCTGGCCAGCCTTTCCGGCGGCAACCAGCAAAAAGTGGTCTACGCCAAGACCCTCAGTTCCGAACCGAACGTGCTTATGCTTGACGAACCGACAATCGGCATCGACATCAAGAGCCGAGAGGAAATCATGGTCAACATAGACAAGATCGCGACGGAACGGAAAACCAGCGTCGTCTACCTCACCAACGACTTCGACGAACTGATCCGCATCGTCGACCGCATGCTGTTTTTCCAGGACGGCAGGCTGATGCGGGACGTCAAGAACCTGAACCTCACCCACGAAGACGTCATCCGCATCCGCGACGAAGTCAAGGAACAGGCCCGGAAAGAGGCGATGCATCCGGCAGCCCAATAAGAACGCAGTAAAACAGGCGTTTTTCGCCTTGCCCGCGCACCCGCCGGGAAGCGAACCCGTGTTGCGCCTGTTCACATGGAGAATTCGACGGCGATTCAAAATCATCGGTTAGATTTAGGAGACAATCGTGATATCCGCATCCACAAAAGCCACCCTCTTGAACAATATCGTCTGGGTTTTGCTGGCAATCACCATCCTCATCATCGGCATCATAGAACCGCGGTTTTTCTCGCCGATGATCCTCGGCAATGTCGTCACCCAGGCCACGGTCCTCGGCATACTGTCGTTCGCGCAGGCCTTCGCCATCCTTCTCGGCTTCATCGACCTCTCGCTCCTCGGCGTGATGTCCTTCTCCGCCACCAGCGGCCTGATCCTTATCCGCATGGGCTGCCCCGTTGCGCTGGCGATTCCGGTGATCCTGCTGGTCGGTTTCCTCATCGGCATGTTGAACGGCGTCCTGATCGCCAAACTGAAGGCGGTGCCGCTGGTTGAAACATTGGCGGTAAAACTGACCCTGCTCGGCGCATTCCTCGTCATCACCTCCGGGCGCGCCATCACCAACCTCCCCGCCAGATACAAATGGTTCGGCCAGGGCCGTATCAGCGGCGTTCCGGTGCTGCCGATCATCCTGGTCATCACCTTCATCGTCATTTACATAGTCTGGAACTGGACCCCGTTCGGCCGCTGCCTTTTCGCGGTGGGCGGCAACCCCGAGGCGTCCCGCATTTCCGGGATCAAGGAGGCGGGCGTCCTCGCCGACTTTTTCCACATGTCCATAGAGGAAGACAATATCGCCGACTCCATCAGGCAAATGGGCGGGTCGATCCGCCATGTCCACCTCGGCGACAGCAACAGGAAAATGCCCGGCCTCGGCAGCATTGACTGGGTCGCGGGGTTCACGGCGCTGAAGGACCAGGGCTACGACGGGTTCATCAATCTCGAATGCAGCACCATGGGCATCCCCGAGACCGCGATCCCGGCAGCAGCGCAATTCCTCAATGGAATATTGGCGAGAATATAACCATGATCAAGGACTTTCGCATCCGCAAGCCGTTTTTTGAACTTGGGCCAAAGACCTATCTTTACGGCGACGCCGCACTCGACCTGGCGTTGTGCGCCGACGAGCTGTGCGGCGAGTATCCGGTCGACATCATTTTCAGCGCCCAATACACGGACATCGCGCCGATAGCGGCCAGGGCCAGGCGCCTCCGCCTGTTTGCCCAGCACATGGACCCGATCGAACCGGGGCGCGGCATTGGCGCGGTATTGCCGGAAGCGCTGCGGCATGCGGGCGCCGAAGGGGTACTGTTGAACCATGCCGAACGCCCGCTTGCGCTGTCCGTCCTCGCCGCCAGCATTCGCCGCGCGGGGGAGGTCGGGCTTGCGACGCTCGTCTGCGCGGGGGATGCGGACGAGAGCGCGGCTGTGGCGTGCCTGGGGCCGGACATAGTCCTGGCGGAAAGCCCGGCCCTCATCGGCGTCGGCAAGCGGGGAGAAAACGACGCTGCGGAGATTCGGAGGATAAACGAGGCCGTCCGGGCGATAGCGCCGGAAATGCCCGTGCTGCATGGCGCAGGCATTTCCGACGCGCGGGACGTGTATGAGGTGATCAAGTCGGGAGCGGACGCCACGGGGTCGACGAGCGGCGTCCTAAAGGCTGCCGACCCGAAGCGGATGCTCAGGGAAATGATAGAGGCCATGTGGACCGCATACCGCGAGCGCACCGGGGCTTGACCTATTTTTTATAATTGAAGTTATGCAAAAGGATCAGCATATGACAACATACCATGAAACCATCGCCGTCCACACCAAAAAAGGCATCCAGTTTGACGACGTGACCGACCGGGTGAATGAAATCGTCCGCAAATCGGGAATAAAAGACGGCATTGTCGTCGTCTTTTCACAGCACACGAGCTGCAGCATTTTACTGCAGGAAGACTCGGAAGCGGTCACCTACGCCAATATCCCGCTCATCCTCCAGGACACCATGAACTGCCTGGAAAAAATAATCCCCGACTGCAAACACGAAGGCCAGTACCTCCACCCGGGCCCGTACCACACGGAACAGGCCGGCAAACTGCGCGGCGAACTGCCCGAATGGTGCCTCAACACCGACGGCCACATCCGTTCAGGGCTGCTGGGCCGCTCGGAATCGATCCCGCTCCTGGACGGGGCGATGACGCTCGGCGAGTTCGGCCGCATCTATTTCGCCGACCTCGACCAGACCCGCGAACGCGACCGCATGGTACGCGTCCAGATCGTCGGTTGACTTTTAAGAATTTTCATAAAAAACGGCCGAGGTCGATTCCTGCCTCCACCGCACCATAAAACAATGCCCCTCCGTAAAACGGCGGGGCATTGTTTTCGGCAACTCCATATGGAAATTATTCGAACTTCAAAGATTCCGTCAACTCGGTGAAAATTTTCCCAAGGGCAAACGCTCCGGCGTCGGGATAACCCAGGCTGCGCTCGCCGACCGTACCCGCCCGGCCCATGCGGGCGACGATGTCCTTGGTCTTTTCCGCGCCGTCGATCGCGGCGGCGGCGCCGTTTTTGAAACATTCCCGCATCGGCTTGGCGGAACCCGCCTTCCACGCCTCGGCGCAGGGAATAAGCGCATCCATCAGCGTCTTGTCGCCGACTCCCGCCCCACGGCCAAAAGCGCGTTCGCCCACATCCTGGATGCCCTTGACGGCGGAGGCGAGCATTTCGGCCATGTCCTGCACGGCAAGGCTTTCCTTCCCCTCCGCGATCTTCGCGGCGTGCTTGAAGGCGAAGCCCCAGATCGGCCCCGATGCGCCGCCGCAGTATTCCATGATGATAAGGGAACACGCGTCAAGGAAACCGTAAATGCTCCCGGCATGGTCCTTCGTCAGCGTCGACCAGCTGTTCTTCAGCTGCCTGAAGCCGTTGGCGATGCTCTTGCCGAAATCGCCGTCCCCGGCGTAGGAATCGAGGTCGCAGAACGGGACTTCGTTCTCGATGATGATCTCGGCCATTTTATCGACAAGGTAGACCATGTTCCGCAGGCTGAGCGCATTGCCGCGAATGACGTTCGCATTGCCGGAGAGGTCGGCCTTGTAGGAAATATCCTTCCCGTCTTCGCCGCCCTCGGCGTCCAGGTGGGTAAAGGCCGCCGCCTGCTCCGTGCCGTCGACCTTGAAGGCGGGCGCGTCGGACTTGGCGGCGAGGTATTTCTGCAGTTCGTCGTCCAGCTTGAGGATCGAGATGGATGCGCCCGCCATATCGATGCTGGTCATGTAGTTGCCGACGAAGATACGGGAGACGGTTATGCCCTTTTTCGCCAGTTCGCGCATGGCGTAGTAGTTGAGGATATAGAGTTCGAGGAGCGGCGTCGCGCCGAAGCCGTTGACCATCAGGGCGATCCTGTCCCCCTTGTTCGCGCCAAGATCCTTGAGCCCGTCAAGCCCGGCGAGGGCGGCTGCGTTCTGGAAGTTCATGATGTCGCCGGAATAGTTCTTGATGATCAACAGGGTGCCCTTGTTGCCGGCGGTTTCCTTGATGCAGCGATAGACCTGGATCTGCGACGGCGAAGAGAAAATCTCCCCGCATACCGCGGCGTCCAGCATGCCCGTGCCGACGAAGCCGCCGTGGGCCGGCTCGTGGCCGCTGCCGCCGCCGCTGATGAGGACCACCTTGTCCGGGTTGCGCTGGGCCCTACAGACATAACGGTATTTCGCTTCGAATGTGAGTTTGCCGGGATAAGCCATGGCCAACCCGGTACCCATTTCCACAACCATCTGGTCGATCTTGTTGAAGATTTTTTTCATGCGGGACCCCATCCGATTGCAACATGCATTTTGGATGTTGTTCCGTGTTTTTCCCGTAGCGGAGGCAAGGCGACCTGGATCCCGGCAACTGCGGATGCTTTTCGCCCGGGTCGATGTAATCCCGCCGGGATGACGAAAAAGGGTGGGATGCGGCGCTTGCGGTGCGGAGGGCTGTCTCCGCCCCGAAAGCGCTGCACACCACCGAAACCGTCATCCCGGCGTCTGTACAATAACCCGGGGAAAAAAACGTCCGCAGTTGCCGGGATTCAGGTCGCCTTGCCTCCGCTACGGGAACAGCCTATCCAACAGTGTACGGTAAAAAGACGATTTACAGTCAATAAAAAATTTACCCGACCGCCAGCGCGGCCGCCCTGGCCGCGTGGATCAATGTCGTGTCGAAAACCGGGAGCGGGGTGTCTTTCTGCGAAATCAGCAGGCCTATTTCGGTACAGCCCAGGATCACGCCCCCGGCTCCCCGCCGGGCGAGTTCCCGGATAATACGCACATACTCCCGCTTGGATCTGTCCGAAATCACCCCCAGGCACAATTCCCCGTAAATCACGCGATTCACCACTTCCACGCCAGGGCTGTCCGGGATCAGCACCTCGATTCCGGCGGCGATCAGCTTTTCCTTGTAGAAGTCCTGCGTCATCGTGTACTTCGTCCCCAGCAGCGCCACTCTCAGGACATTGTTCTCCTCCAGCGCTTCGGCGGTGGCTTCGGCGATGTGGAGGATGGGGATGGCGATCCGGCGCTGGATCTCCGGGGCGACCTTGTGCATGGTGTTTGTACAGATGACCAGGAAATCCGCGCCCGCCGACTCCAGGCGTTTCGCTGCGTCCGCGAGTATATCGGCGCTTCGCAGCCAATCACCCCTGGACTGGCACGCTTCGATCTCGGCGAAGTCGACGCTGTACATAACTATCTTTGCCGAATGCAGCCCGCCGAGGCGTTCCTTGATTTCTTCGTTGATGATCCGGTAGTAGAGCGCGGTGCTTTCCCAACTCATGCCGCCCAAGAGGCCGATCGTTTTCACGCCGTGTTCTCCGAAGGTTTGAAAAAAAGCGCCAGTGACCGACAAAGCGGAAGACTGGCGCGGGATGCCAAAGCATTTTGAGAAAGTTCAAGAAAGCCCTATCGCGACGCTTGAACCTGCCTCACACGGGCTTGGCGACATTGATCACGATGTTCAGGGACTTGTCCTTGGCGAACTGGACGAATTTCTGGAAGTGCGGGGTTTTGCCGTGGATGTCGATGGCTTCCTGCGATTTCCAGTGCTCGATGAAGAGGAACGATCCCGACTTTTCGACGCTTTCGTTGAGGGTATAGAAAATATTCCCTTCCTCCTTGGAACTTTCGGCTATCAACCCTTTGGTCAGGGCCAGGAATTCTTCCCTGATTGACGGCGCGATTTCCACGCTCGCCGCGATATACAGATCATTACCCATGGTTCACCCTTTCAATTAGGCATAATTCCCAAACAAAAACCTCACGCGTCCAAAACTTTTGACGCTTTCGCCAATTCCTCGATGATCGGTATGCTCTGGGGGCAGACAGCCTCGCAGTTGCCGCAGGCGACGCATTCCGAGGCTTTGGCCCTGGAACTGGTTTCCCAGGCGTAGCTCCTTTTCACCGATTCCAGGTCATGATAGATCAGGTAATCGTTGATTGTCTTGAAGGTGCCGGGGATGGCGACGTTGGCCGGGCAGTCCTTGAGGCAGTACCTGCAGTCGGTGCAGGGCACCTGCGGGATGCCGGCGAGCACTTCCTGCACCTTGTCGACGACCGCCAGTTCGTCCTTGGTGAGCGGCTTGAAATTTTCCATGAAGGACAGGTTGTCCTCCATCTGGAGGAGGGTCGACATGCCGCTCAGGACCGTGATGACGCCGTCAAGGGACGCGGCGAAGCGTATCGCCCAGGACGCGGCGGAGGCGGCGGGGTTCGCCGCGTAGAGGATTTTCGCCGCCTGTTCCGGCAGCCGCGCCAGCGCGCCGCCCTTGACCGGTTCCATGACAACCACCGGCTTGTTGAACTTCCTGGCGACCTCGTAACATTTCCGCGACTGGACAATGCTGTTTTCCCAGTCGGAATAATTGATCTGGAGCTGGACGAACTCCATCTCCGGGTGCTTTTCGAGGATATTTTCCAGGTAATCCGCCGTGTCGTGTATGGAGAAGCCGATATGCTTTATCCGGCCCGCCTTTTTCTGTTCGGCGAGGAAATTCCAGATGTCGAACTTGTAGAACGACTCGGTGCGGTCGGCCCCGAGGTTGTGGAGGAGGTAGAAGTCGAAGTACTCCACTCCGGTCCGCTTGAGGGAGGTCCAGAACATGTCCTCCGCTTCCTTGGCCGTTTTTGGGCCATGCCAGGCGGGGAGCTTGGTGGTGAGCTGGAAGCGCTCCCTGGGATAGCGGTCGACGAGCGCGGTCTTGGCGGCTTCCTCGGACTTCCCGTCGATATAGCCGTAGGCGGTGTCGAAATAGGTAAAGCCTTTTTCCATGAACAGGTCGACCATCTGCTTGGTCTGTTCGATATCCACTTCTTCGCCAAGCATCGGCAACCGCATCAAACCGAATCCGAGTTTTTTGATGTCCTTGCCTAACGTCATGATTTTCCCTCCTTGCGTGCTCTGGTATGAACGGGGCGGGCCTTCTGGCGTCCAGAACCGGCCCTTCCGATCCCAGAGATTATACCGCATACATTAGCGCAGGCAAACGTTTCATTATCCAATTCTTCTCGCCCAATGTATAATGTCGCGCATCAGCCTCAATGGGAGTGACGCCAATGCAAGACACCCATCCGGATATCGTCAGCCAGATGTACCGCAGCGAAGTCTTCGCACCCGGCTACAAGTTCGACATCTACTATGCGGAAAAACTCAACGGCGAAACGGTCGAAGTGCTTCATTCCCACCATAATTTCGAAATCTATTACGCGCTTGAGAACCGCATCGTAAGCCGCATCGAGGACGGCGAGCATGTGCTGGAAAAGGGAAACGCGCTCTTCCTCGCCCCCGGCGTCCTGCATCATACGGTGTACGAGCCGAACGTCAGCAAGGATTATTTCGTTCTCATCTTCGACGTGGTTCCGAGCCATCCCCTGGACAAGCTCCCGGACGAACACCGCACCCAATACCTCGAAGTGAAGGAGCGGCTGGACATGATCCTTGAGCAGCGCTTCCTCATCGCGCGCGGCGCTCCCGACATGGCGCTGATACTGGAGCGGATCAGGCAGGAAAAAATCAACCGCTACATCAACTGGATGTCCTTGCTGAACTCCTATCTCCACCATTTTTTCATCCATGCCATCCGCGAGGTCGGCGTCGAGTCGTCCCATTCGACGGTGGAGGAGCCGCAGGAAAAGCTCAACCTCGGCGTCGACGCCACCAAGTTCATGCATGCCAATTACCACCGGGACATTTCGCTGGAGGATGCGGCGGAGTACCTGAACATCTCGCCCCGCCATGTCAACCGCGTTTTCCGCGACGTCTTCGGCAGCACCTTTTCCAAGACCCTCAGCCTGTTCCGCCTCAATTATGCGAAAAAATACCTCGCATCGACGGGCGACTCGGTGGAAAAGATATCGGAGAAGGTGGGGTTCAAGACGCCGCGCACCCTTTTCAAGCTGTTCAGCCAGTATGAAAAGATGTCGGCGGCGGAGTATAGGAAGAAGTACCAGGCCAAGGCAAAGAAGTGATTGCGAACGTTCGACAACCCTGATAGCGGAGGCGAAGCTGTGTTCGAGCTGGTGGCGGAATGCAACAATGAGTTGAAGGATTGCGGCGTTCCCTATGCTTTCTGCGGCGGTTGGGCGCTGGAATTGTTTATGCACAAAATGACACGCCGGCATGGAGACGTAGACGTGGTTGTATTTGGCGAAGACGGAAGAACCATTGTCGAGTTCATGATAAACAGGGGATGGAATATTTATGAGCATCGCCTCGATTGGATTGACGATTCAAAAGCCAATTCATATTTGCGACGAACAACCGCGGAGGACGGGAACCTCCCGTCACTTTCCGGCGTTTGGGCGCTAAAGCCGGGATGTTCGCTGGTAAATATAAAATCAAGGCCGGACAGCCGCGATATTTACGATTACGAAATCCTCTGCGACGAACAGCAGAAGTTCGATTTTATGGAGATTGTGTTTTGTAAGCGTAAAAATGGATTTTATGTTTGTGATGAAAAGAAGGATATAAAAAGGGAACTGGAAAAAGCGATTTTGCATAACAACGGCATACCGTATCTTGCGCCGGAAATCATACTGTTTTTTATCTCCGATCCGGCATATCAAAAATCCGACTATCACAGGGAAAAGAGCCAATCCGATTATATGAACGCCGCGCCGATACTGTCCAAAGGACAGAAGGATTGGCTGGTAAGCGCGCTGGAAACAATGTATCCGGATTGTAACTTGCGGCTTGAGCAATTGAAAATGCTTTGAAGCATTTTCTCTCAACTTCGGCCTTTTCGATTTCTTAATTTAGATGCGTGGCCCCTGTGAAAAATAGGCTGGCCTTGGCCAGATTATCTGACAGTGTATACGTTTTCCGTTTCAACCCGTCTTTGAGGAAAAACGCCCGCCGCCATCCGGCAAACTTCAAAGTATTTGACCGACTGCACTTGCATTGCACATATTTTTCGGTACAATTTCAATCTTGCTTTCGTTCGTTGTTTACGGGCTTTCACTAAATGGTCGCATCGGATTAATCATGCAAAAACAAAATGCCGTTGTGTTGCTGTCGGGAGGATTGGATTCGGCTACGGTTCTGGCCGTCGCGATGTCCGAAGGGTATGCCTGCCATTGCTTGTCCTTCGATTACGGGCAGCGCAACAACCCCGAGCTCGATGCAGCCAAACGGGTAGCCAAGTCACTGGGCGCGGCCTCGAACCGCATCATGCCCATCGACCTGCGCATCTTCGGCGGCTCCGCCCTCACCAGCGATATCGCCGTACCGAAATCCGGCGTAGCCCCGGGAATCCCCGTCACCTACGTTCCGGCACGCAACACCGTTTTCCTTTCCTACGGCCTGGCCATGGCGGAAGTGCTGAGTGCTACCGCACTATTCATCGGCGTGAACTCGGTCGACTATTCCGGCTATCCCGATTGCCGCCCCGAGTTCATCGACGCATTTCAAAAACTGGCCAATTTAGCGACCAAACAGGGAATGGAAGGCAGGCCGATAAGGGTGAGAGCCCCATTGCAGCATCTGGACAAGGGACAAATCATCACCCTTGGGACCAAACTCGGCGTTGACTACTCCCTGACCCTGACCTGCTACGATCCATCCAACATGGGTTTGGCGTGCGGCGAATGCGACTCGTGCCGCTTCCGTCGGGAAGGATTCAAAAAAGCCGGCGTCGTCGACCCGACGCGCTATAAATAAAGCCATCACCGATAGCACATGGCAAAACCCGAACATTCCTCATTCAAATGCTTGCCAGCCCCGGTAAGACGGCGCGATCATCCCCAGATCGAAAAAGCTGGTCAATACAATACTTACCCGACCCCGATTTTTCCGGTAGTTGACAAAATATCACGCAAGCAACCGCGGCGGCGAATTCCTTGATATCGCAAAAATTCTTAAAATGCTCTAGGCATGACAGAAACGGGACATGATCCGGAACTCTCGCTCATCTTAAGCCGGTGGTGGTCCGGAAGGGGGAAGCCCCCTCCACCCATCTTTGGCTTTTTCGATCCCATAACCGATGGATCATCAAGGACAATTGGAATAAAAGTGGGTTCTGTGCATAGAGGATAAACGACACGAAGTGGGTTTTGTTCATTGTGGACAAATTCGAAGTCGCATGCCGATAGTATATTGCTCCACCGAGGAAAAGTCCATATCGCCCGCCCCGCTCGTCATACCGGCGAACGCCGGTATCCAGTGGACGGCTCGGTTAAGGAACGAATTAGAATCCATGAAGCCATCGTTCCCCTGTTTTTTCGTCCCCTGGTTCCCGGCGTTCGCCGGTATGACGATGCTGTGTTCATTGTATTAGTGCTACGGATAACCTTGTGGCCCGTTCGGCATATTTCTGCTAAATGACAGTCGGCAGATCCACAAAAAAAGGCCAAACATAAGCGGAGGGGGCAAGCCCCCTCCGGCCTTGGAAATCAAAACCCGCCGGTTCACGCCTTGCCGGCGGAACCAAGCATGTCTATCCACCTGCTGATAGTCTTCTTCGTCGCTTCGGAAGCCTCGCGCTTCGCCACGGCCCACCAGGTGTCGCCCTGCTCCATCAACTTGATATAGACATTGTTGAAGTCGCGCGCAATCTCGCTCGCGACATTGACCTTGCTGATCCCGGATGCCACCGCCTTCTTCAACTGGTCTTCCGGAGTGCCGGAACCGCCATGCAGCACCAGCGGGATGCGGACGGCGTCGCTGATCTCCTGCAACAGCTCGAGCTGCAGGCTGGGGGACTTCTTGTACAGCCCGTGCGCGTTGCCGATGGACACGGCGAGGAAATCGCAGCCGGTGGCCTTCACAAAAGCCTTTGCCTGCGCAGGGTCGGTGAACTCGGTACGGAAGTTCGGGTCGCCCTCGTGCGATTCCTTCCCCACGCGGCCCATGGCCCCGATCTCCGCTTCCACCGCGACACCCCTCGGGTGGGCATAGTCCACGACCTTTTTCGTCAAGGCCACGTTCGACTCGTAGTCCCCCTGCGACCCGTCAATCATCACGGACAAAAACCCGGCGTCTATCGCCTCCACCACCTGCTCGTACGTCCCTGCATGGTCAAGGTGCAAACACGCATCCACCCCGACTGTATCCGAAACCGCCTTCGCCACCGCCACCGTCATCTTCGCGCCCAGGAGGGCGTACTCAATCGGAGCGCTTATCATCAGCACGGGGGATTTCCTCGACTTGTCCTCCTCCATCACCGATTTCATGGTTTCTGCATTGAATGCGTCAAAACCGCCGACTGCATATTTTCCCGCATACGCATTAGACAGCATTTCCTTCGATCCGATAATAGGCAACGTTCTCTCCTCAGCTAGATGGTAAGCACAGTCCAAAAGGTCATAACCAGCCCGGCCGCTTCGCCCGGAACGCAACAGTGTACGACCTCGCTCCGGCGAGGTCAACTGGAAGTTGCCCTAGCGCTTTTTAAATAATGGTTGGTTCCTTGTTGCGTTTTACAGCACAACTGGTACATGCCGAAAAGCGCCAGGGAAGGGTCACTATTATTTAAAACGCAATAATACCGATTTCAAATGATTATTTCCGATAACGGTTAGACGCTGGAAGGAGCGTATAGGTGATTTTTTCCGGTGGTTTGGAAA
>DAIOFH010000024.1:0-38724 GCA_036745875.1 Planctomycetota bacterium
TAGTTTAATACTACAAAATTAATATGATTTAAATTGAAATATTATTCAAATCTGCAAGTAGGCTACGGCCCGAGGTCGCGCCGTGCATGATGCGAAGTCGATCCTCAAACCGCATAACGGAATATGCGGTACCACGGAATGAACAAAAAAACGCATGGAGGATGTTGTAATGTCTATTATCGCGCACAACATGGCTGCTATTAATGCCAACAAGAATCTTGCTTTCTCCACGCGTGGCATGGCCCTCTCGATGGAGAAGCTGTCGTCTGGCTACAAGATCAACACCGGCAAGGACGATCCTTCCGGATTGGTCATTTCCGAAAAGCTCAGATCCCAGATCAGCGGGCTCGAACGGGCCAAGCAGAATACGGAAGAAGCCATCAATGTCCTCGGCATTGCCGAAGGTGCATTGAACGAGATGAACAACATCTTGAAAAAGATGAAACAGCTCGCCATTCACGCCGCTTCCGACGGCGTCACCAGTCCCGACCAGATCGCGGCCGACCAGGCCGAGATCGACTCCGGCGTCCAGACCATAGACCGCATCGCCCGCACCACCAAGTTCTCGAACCAGAATCTTTTGGATGGCTCGAAGGAAATCGTCTTCGACCAGAACACGCTCACCAAGGGCACCCAGCAGAACAAGCTGGTCGATGTCGGCGGCTCGCATTTCGACCAGATTTTCCGTCGACAGAATTATGTCGTATCCATCAACTATATCGGCACGCAAAACCCGGACAACGTCACCGGCATCGGCGACGTCGACTTTTCCAAGCAGGCGATGAAGGCGTATCTCGAAATCGATACTGCTAAGGGCAGCCTCTCCCAGGTCGACGAAAACGGTAATGTCACCCAGGCCCAGACCTTCATCCTTACCGGCACCAAGGGTTCACGCCGGTTCAATTACGACAAGGGAACGCATATCTCGACGATCGTCTCCGAGATCCAGAGTTCCTCCGGCACGACCGGCGTCAATGCCTCCCTCGTCTTCAACAGCGCCCAAAAGATCGACCGTTTGGATATTGCCGATTTCTCGGGCAATTCTCTCAACGTTGGCATTACCGGACTGAACGACGCGCAGGGCAACCAGGTCGGCATGACCCTGATCGGCGAACTCAAGCAGGCGATCACGAACAGGGATGGGGTTCTGGGCGTTGAACTCGGAGACATCGACGCTAATGGCAATACGCTCTTTAATGTCTATTATGATGGTGCACTGGTATACGAAGGCTGGGACGGCAAAAAGGGCCGGATGGAACTGTCGGGCGCTCTGGCGGGGCTTGACCTTGAGGTTGACAGCGAT
The DNA here is from genome assembly GCA_036745875.1 of Planctomycetota bacterium. Lineage (GTDB taxonomy): Bacteria > Planctomycetota > SZUA-567 > SZUA-567 > SZUA-567 > DAIOFH01. The sequence goes on from DAIOFH010000024.1 coordinate 1,304, forward strand.
GTTTCCCTTTTGAATTCCATGCCCGACGCAATCGCCTCTATCGGGCTGGACAACAATACCGTCTGCAGCAACATCTGGGAACGGACCGCCGCCAGCGGCGGCACTCTGTCCATCGACAACATTCCGATAGGCCCCCATTTGTCTACCGCCATCGGCCCGAACGGCACCATTGAATTCGAAGTCCTTCCCGGCGCCTCCGGCGGTACTCCGAGCACGGTTCATTTTAACATGACCGCCAAAGATAAAGACGGCAACATCATTTCGAGAATCCAGAACGGCAGCTTGTCTATAACAGATGCCACAGCGACTGAAGGTGGACTCACCATTACTCTGGCAAATGCGGGAGCAGGGGATCCGTCGGACATTGACAGCGGTCTTTTGATCGGCTTGACCTTTGGCTACACCGGCGCGACCGCAGCGCAAGGCTGGGCTCTCACCAGCATGCCGTCGAAGGAAGAAGTCAAGGCCGTGAACTGGACGCTCGATCCCAATGACAACAACCGCAGCTGCGTCGGCGATGACTCAGTTCCCAATGCCGACCAGATTGACTTCACCTCGCTCAACCCCGTCGCCCGGACAATCATCGACTACACCAAGCTCTGTTCGAGGGAAGTCGACCTTGTCTATTCACCCATCAACATTCTTACCCTCGACCAGTCGACCGGCAACTTTTCGCCTCTTGACATCCAGATCGAAGGGCAATTAAGAAACCTCAGGGGATTTGCGGATATAGCGGACCAGGACATGCAGTTCCAGATTTACATCGACAACGCCGCTGACCAAAACACTCCTCCGACCTATACCTTGATGTTCGGCCAGGAAACGATCGCCACCAATTGGGACGGCAAGGCCAGTTCCATCAGGGGTTCCGGTATTCTGGAAGGCCTGACTTTCACCACTGTGCAGGACATCAACGCGGGTGCGACGTTCGACATGAACTTTCTGCCGAATCCGGTCGCGAGCCAGCAAAGCGTCAACACCTCCATCTATTCCGGCGGAACCGGCGGCAAGGCGTCGTTCAGTATCGACGAGTCGGTGATGTCCGATGAACTCAAGGCATATATCGCCGACGGCTACAGCCTTGTCCTGACTCCCGTCTCATCCGATGTTGTCATCGGCGGCGGCGGCGGCGATGTCGGTTTCACTATCGCCCTGGCAAAAGGGACCGAAAGACTGCACGCGACAAACGCGTATGTCTCGGTGGCGACAGACGGAACCGTGGTTCTTGGCAATGCCAAATCGAGCAAGGGCGGAGCCAATGATTTGTCCGGCTTGTTCAATGGTTTGCAGATTGCGATTACCGGTGCGAACGCCACCGGCGGCCCTGCCGCAGTCGACAGTTCATCCACCGCGACCGCCCAGCACGCCACCGATATTCAATACACTTATGTCGTTCCCGGTAATATCGGCACCGGCCGGCTCGACAAGTACGATTTCCTGAACGGCCTTCCGCCCAGGGATACCATCGCCATGGCGTCCTCCATCACCGGCGGAATTTCCACGAACGACGACGCTTCCCGCGCCAAAGGTACGGTTGCGGTGTTCAACAATACGATTGCCACGGATGGCAGCGGCAGGGTCGAGCGCGGCGTCACCTCGGTGGAATTCGAAATCGAAAACAACCGCGGCATCAAGTACAACACCTACAATAACATCCAGTTCGGCCTGAACACGGACGGGCAGGGCAGGATCTACGTCAAGTTCATCGACGGCGAAAACTACGAACTCTACAAGGACGCCAGCTGCTCACCCGAGTCCAAGGTGGCCTCGGGCAAAAATGGCCAGGCCTGTCGCGCAGCCAACAACTCCGGCCTCGACGGCCTCATCCTCGAAACGACCGTCGGCCCGGGCCACGACATTTTCAATGAAAAGGGCGTCTACATCTCTTTCGCCGGCATCGAAGGCGACAATGACGGCGTCATTTTCGACGGCGACGTCATTGCCGACAGATCCCCCTCCGCCGACCCTATGAAGGGGACCGGTTCCTTCGAACCCGACCGCACCCTCATTACCGGCGTGGAACTTGGCACCAACACCTCCTCCGAGGGCAACCTCTACACCAAGACCGTCTACGACGCGAATACCAACACCGTCCAGGTTTTCGCTTATAAAAACAAGAACATGTCGGACGCCGACCTCGTCGCCAAGTCCGAGAAGTACTCGACAATGGTCAATGGAGAAGACGTCAAGTCCATGTCCGTGGTTCTCAATGAAGTAAGGAACGACGACGACTCCGACGGCACCGGCCTTGGCATCGTAGTGTCGTTCGAAAACTACGCCTTCCGCAATATGGATACCTCCACCACCCTCGAAGGCCGCATGACCTTCACCAACCTCGGCGCGCGCGTCTATTCCGAGGATTACGGCAGCAATGCGTTCGTCAAGGTCAACCAGACGCAGGGCGGCATCTTCACCTACTATGTCACCCCGGACAACGCCAACTCCCAGACCCTTATCGAGGCCGGCAAGACCAGCAAGACCGTCCAGGTGAATGGCCAGGATGCCTTTATATCCGTGAACGGCCAACAACTCATGACCAGCGGGTTAGATCTGAATGTCGCCACCCAGGACCTGCAGGCCAGGCTGAAGTTCTACGCGGGCCAGGTCGGTTCCACCACGATCGCACAGGTCGGTTATGGCGAAGGCTCCATATTCACCAAGATCGGCGCATTGAACTTGAAGTCGGACGAACCGAACTGCGAAGGCCTTTCAGGTCTCCTTTGCAATGCCGGCCACAACACGGCGGAGGAAATGGGTCAGTTCCAGAGCGGCATGCAGCTCCAGCTCGGCGAATCCGAAGGCGACCAGGACCGCACTGTTGTCTCCATCCAGACCATGACTGCGGAAAACCTCGGTCGCGTCGTCAAGTCCGGCTATTGGGAAAAGGGCAAGGAGATCCTTTCGGACAGAGAATTCACCATGAAGGACATCATGTCCGGCCACGCCGGCAGCCTTACTTCCGATCCGCTTCTCGCCATGGCCGTCATCGAAAAGTCCATTAACGATGTGACGGAACTCAGGGCGCGTCTTGGCGCATTCCAGGCGAACCTGCTGCAGACCAACTCCAACAACCTCGCGATCGCCATCGAAAACATCACCAAAACGGAATCCGCCATTCGCGACACCGACATGGCCAGTCAGATGACCGAGTACACCAAGGATCAGGTCCTCAACAGCGCCGGCGTTAGCATGCTTACCCAAGCCAACCAGCTCCCGCAGAACATACTGCAATTGCTGAGGTAAACGCCCTTAATCAACCACAGGGAACAAAGAGGTCGCAGAGAATCCAAAAGTGCTTCACAGTGACCTTTGTTCTCGGCTGGCACATCATACAGAAGGATTCTGCGCATTTACCTGGCAGTAATACTGGAAATGTACATAATCTGATGAGGAAAGCGGAATAAACCGGAAAAAGGCAAAAATCCGGACAAAAAAACTTGACAAATACAGGGTAATCCATAAGATGACTCTCTCGCGGATGTTCCGCCAGGAATATCCGTGTTGTTTTCTGTCCGGATTCTGCAATCTGACTGAAGAAGTGGGCGACTAGCTCAGTTGGCTAGAGCACCAGCTCGACAAGCTGGGGGTCACTGGTTCGAGCCCAGTGTCGCCCACCAAAATTTAAATCATCCGGCGATAGCCGGTTCTGCATCGAAGCTCTAATGCGATGCCGCCCGCGGTGGGAGCGTCCTCCCTTCCTGTGGGTCGAAAATAGGCCAGACGTAATAAAACAGGCCAGAAAAGGACGCGGACAATTCCGGCTTTTACGAAAAAAGTCCTGGTCTCACCACAGGTTTTTCTTCCCGCCATTGTACCGCTTTCCTGCTTATTATGTGCCTGTTATTATGTATTAGTCCGGCCATAATCGGCTTTTGCCGTTTGAATAAGGAAAGTGGATCACGATGTTTACCGTAACTTTACCTGACAACAAGACACTGGCGTTCGACAGTCCCGCCAGGCTCTCCGATATTGCCGCCAAAATCTCCAAAGACCTCGCCAGGCGATCCCTCACCGCCAAGGTGGATGGCAAGGCCGCCGACCTCTCCGCCATGCTTGACCATGACGCCAAGGTCGAATTCGTCACTTCAGACACCCCCGAAGGCCTCGACCAGATGCGCCATTCCGCCGCCCACGTTTTGGCGGAGGCGATCCTCGAATTGTTCCCCGGGACCAAATTTGCCTACGGCCCGGCTGTTGAAGACGGCTTCTACTACGACGTCGATTCGCCGACCGTTATTACGGCCGAAGATCTCCCCAAGATCGAAAAAGCGATGAAAAAGATCGTCAAGGCCAATCGTCCCTTCGTCAGGAACGAGCTTTCCCGCGCGGAAGCGAACGAAAAATACAAGGACGACGAGTACAAGCTCGACAACATCGCCCGTGCCGACGGTGATGTCATGAGCTTTTACGAACAGGGCAGGTTTTCCGACCTGTGCCGCGGACCGCATGTCCCCACGACCGGAAAGGTCGGCGAAGTCAAGGTCATGAGCCTTGCCGGCGCATACTGGCATGGCGACGCCAACCAGAAACAGCTTACCCGCGTCTACGGCACCGCGTTCGCGACCAAGGACGAGCTGGACAATTACCTCAAGAAGCTCGAGGAAGCGAAGAAGCGCGACCACCGAGTTCTCGGCAAGCAGATGGATCTCTATTCGACCGAGCCGGATATCGGCCCCGGCCTCATCCTCTGGCATCCGAACGGCGCGATGATCCGACACAAGGTCGAGGAGTTTTGGAAGGAAGAGCACCTCAAGCGCGGTTATCAGCTGCTTTATACGCCGCATATCGCGTCCGAGGAGATTTACAAGCGCTCCGGCCACCTGGAAAACTACGGCGACATGATGTACAGCTCCATGGACATCGACGGCGCTCCGTACCGGGTCAAGCCCATGAACTGCCCCGGACATATCCTTATTTATAATTCCAACGTCCACAGCTACCGCGACCTGCCTCTGCGCTGGGCTGAACTCGGCACCGTCTACCGTTACGAACCGTCCGGCACCCTGCACGGCATGCTGCGCGTTCGCGGCTTTACCCAGGACGACTCCCACATCTTCTGCACTCCGGAGCAGGTGGAGGACGAGATCAACGCGGTGCTCGACCTGATGGAGCGCATGATGAAGGTGTTCGGCTACACCTACAAGGCATTTCTCGCCACGCGTCCCGCCAAGTCCATCGGCACCGACGCCCAATGGGAAATGGCGACCTCCGCCCTGCGCGCTGTTTTGGAAAAGCGCAACATGCCCTATGAAGTTGACGAGGGCGGCGGCGTTTTCTATGGTCCGAAGATCGACATCAAGCTTGTCGACGCCCTTGGCCGCGAGTGGCAAGGTCCGACGACCCAGCTTGACTTCAACCTTCCCGAGCGCTTCAACGTTGAGTATGTCGGCGCGGACAACGAACGCCACAAAGTCGTCATGCTTCACCGCACCGTTCTCGGTTCTATGGAACGCTTCATCGGCGGTCTGGTTGAGCATTATGGCGGCGATTTCCCGCTGTGGCTTGCGCCGCAGCAGGTCAGGATTCTTACCGTCACCGACGCCGCCCTGGATTACGCCAAGGAACTGCACGCCAAATTCCAAAACGCCGGACTGCGCGTCGGCCTCGACATCAGGGGCGACAAAATCGGTGCCAAGATACGTGAAGGCGAGTTGGCGAAGGTCCCGGTGCTTTTGGTCGTCGGCGAAAAGGAAAAGGAAATCGCTTCCGCCGCAGTCAGGAGGCGTCTTGTCGGCGACCTCGGCGTGCGGAAGGTCGACGAGTTGTTGAACGAACTCATATCGGAAGACCGCGAAAGGCGTCTGCCGCCGAAGACTGACAAGGCGTGAGCGGTTTTTGTGTGGTTTGGATTTGGGAGGAGAGGGAGTATTGATTCTCACAGGGGAGGCTAGATGAGCAATAGCGGCAGCAAAAAAGAGCTCCGGCTCAACGAGCAGATTCGCGCTGACGAAGTGCGTTTGATCGGGGAAGACGGCGAAGCCATCGGCGTAGTGTCTTTGGCTCAAGCAAATGAAAAGGCGAGAGAGGCGGAGCTTGATCTTGTCGAAATTTCGCCGACCGCGAAGCCGCCTGTTTGTCGCATCATGGATTATGGCAAGTACAAGTACCAACAGGCCAAACGTGAGCACGAGCAGAAGAAAAAGCACCAGTCGTCCGAACTGAAGCAGTTGAGGATCAAGTCGTTCCGTATCGAACCGCACGACGTGGGGATCAAAAGGGCCAAGGCGCGTCAGTTCATCGAGGCGGGGCATCGCGTCCTGTTCACCATGATGTTCCGCGCGCGCGAGCACTCCCACGCCGATCTGGGTGAACGGCTTCTTCTTGAGCAGTTCTCGCAGCCGCTGGCCGATGTCGCCAAGACAGACAGCCCGCCACGCAAGGACGGCAAGAAGATGACCATGACCCTGGCGCCCTTGCCGAACATGAAACAGATACTGGCGGCGAGGACCAAGGAGGAAGAACGCAAGAGGCGAGAAGAGGCTGAGTTGGAAGCTGCAAGAAAACTAGAATCGATTACCAAGGTTATACCCCGTGAACTGGTCGAAGCGGATGACATCGAGGCTGACGACGATTCCGACTTTGACGACGATGATATGGAATAAGAAAAATGCGTACCCGTCACGGCTGTACGGGACAACGCAGGGTTGAAAGGAAACCAAAACATGCCCAAGCAGAAACTGTGCAAGAGTCTGGTCAAGCGCGTGCGCGTGACCAATAATGGAAAAGTAATGGCAAAAGGTGCCGGCGGCAGGCACAAACGCGTGAGGAAAAGCCCGGCCCAGAAGCGCCGTCTTTCCAAGATCCGCCCCCTCGAAAAGGCCGCCGTCAAGCAGATCCGCCTCGGACTCGGCTTGATCTAGGAATGTGTCTTGGTGTTTGCAGTGTGATTGCTTCATTACTTTTTCGTTAACAATATTACGCAGGGAGTTACATTATGGCACGTTCCCTTACAGGTGTCGCCCAACATAAAAAGCGCAAGGCCGCGATGAAGAAAGCCAAAGGTTTCGTCGGCGGGCGCAGCAAATTGCGTCGTATCGCGCAGGGTGCGGTTATTCGCGCCGAAGTCTACGCTACCCACGACCGCCGCAAGAAGAAAGGCGATTTCCGCCGCCTCTGGATTACCCGCATTTCCGCCGCCGTCAAGGCTTTCGACATCAACTACAGTCGTTTCATGGAAGGCGTCATCAAGGCCGGTATCGAACTTGACCGCAAGAGCCTTTCGGAACTTGCCATTCACGACCCCGAAGCGTTTGCCATGGTGGTCGACAAGGCCAAGGGCGCGCTTGCCAAGTAACATACGGCATGAACAGGTTTCAGTGGCATTCGAAAAGACAAGCCGAAAGGCTTGTCTTTTTTTGTTTTGCGTATAAGATTATTTTCATAGTGATTATGATTATTAAAATGATATATGGATACCTGCAATGATACCAGTGACAGCAGCCAATTCGGCCAACTTTAAGCGGATCAATAGAAAAGTCATTCTCGAAGCCCTTCGCAGTCATGAACAACTTTGCGTATCCGATGTTTCGAGGATGACCAGCCTAAGCATTGCCACCTGCGCCAATACACTTCGCGAGATGGTCGAAGCGGGCGAAGCGCTTTCACTGGAGACCAGGAAATCCCATGGCGGCCGGCCCGCGCGGTTCTTTGCCTACAACTCCGACCATTTTTTGGTCGCGTCCTTCTTCCTGAAATCGGACAAGAAGGATCCGTATCTGATGTATTATCTTTGCAATGCCGACTGCGAGATCGTCGATAGCGGAACAGTGGAGAGTGCGAATATCGAGATGCGGGACATTGAATCCACCCTCGGACAGCTGCTGGCAAAATATCCGAACATACGTTCCGCCGCCATTTCGGTGCCGGGAAGCGTCAAGAACTGCACCGTCGATTTTTGCGATATTCCTTCCTTCGCGGGCGTCAATGTTGAATATCCCATAAAAAGCGCCTACGGCCTGGAAGTCGTGGCCGACAACGACATGAATTTCGCCGCCGCAGGGTATTTTCGCCAGTGTCCGGACAGCAACATTTCAGGCCTTGCCTATATGCTTTTCCCGCGCGAGTACAGCTATATGGGCGCAGGCATAATTGCCAACGGCCTGCTGGTGCAGGGGAAGACAAACTATGCCGGGGAACTGTCGCGCATTCCTCTTGTCAAGCGGGACGAAAAAGACCTTTCGAAAGAGGCTCTCGCCCAATATATTGCGGAAGTCGCCGTTGCAGTGACTGCCGTCATCAACCCCGATGTCATTATCCTCTCCGGTGAAATTATATCCAACGACATGCTTCCTATTATCAGGCAGGCGTGCCTCGCGTATATTCCGGCAAAACATCTTCCCGAATTCGGTTTTCGCCCTGAATACGAAAAAGACTCGCTTGCGGGAATGGTGTCTTTGGCCTTGGATAAGGCCATGTCCGCTGTGTGACCTCTCGCTTTGTTCCCCCTCAACGAATGATTTAAAAAGAAATCCATTGACAAAGCGAATGTTAGTGTTATACTTATGATAATCATAATGATAAGAGGAGTATTTAATCGTACGGTTTTATTACGGATTTCACCTTAACTCCCAAAGTATCAAGGAAATAAAAGAAAAGGAGAATGCGATGATACTCGAGCATATTGCAGTATGGACCAGGAATCTCGAAGCATTAAAGAATTTCTACATCAAATACCTCAATGCCGTCGCCAATGAAAAATATTCTTCCACCCATGATTTTAACCAGGAATTCGAATCCTACTTCCTTTCTTTCAAAGGCGATTGTCGGTTGGAACTGATGCAAATGGCGACAATTCCGGAAGGCGACAGCGCCAATGGAAACGAAACCATCGGCCTGACGCATTTTTCTTTCGCCATGGATTCGCGCGATGCGCTGGACAGCTTGGCGCGTCGGCTGGAGGCTGACGGATTCCGTCTCACAGGCAAGCCACGCCTGACGGGCGACGGGTTTTATGAAGCCTGCGTGTTGGATCCTGATGGAAACAGGGTGGAATTTGCCGTTGTCCCGGAAGCGTGACGTTTTGCTACGGTTTTTTCCAATGGAGGACATATCATGAAGATGACTAAGACGATGTTTATGGCCTTTTTGCTCGCATGCGCTATCGGCACGGGTTCTGTCAATGGCGCCGAACAGAAAAAAACGATTCGCGTGGCTGTTTCCGTCTACAGCAGGGCATCAGCCTTTGTCAGGCAATGGATCAGCGACCTGAAACAGCATCCCGCCGTCCTTGACGGCAGGGTGAAATTGTATGTCTTCGATTCGGCCGGAATGCATGCAAACCAGCATATGCATTTTGAAAACATCACAGTGATGGGACATGACGCAGTTATTGTCGTGGCGAACGACATGTACGCCAGCAGGAGCCTGGTGGACCTGCTGGCCGGAACGGGGATTCCGGTGGTCGCCTCCTGCGCCCAGACCAGCGCCGAAGGACTGGAAGCCTTTATCGGTCCGGATGATGTCCAGGCCGGATACCTGACCGCCATGGCTGTGGCGGATGAGCTTGACGGCCGCGGCAACGTGGTTGTTCTCCGTGGCCCGATGGAACAGGGAGCCACGCAGCTTCGCGACGTTGGGATAGCCAACGCGCTCGAAAATTATCCGCAGATTCGGGAGATTCGGAGCGTCCCGGCATACTGGTCAAAAGCCGCCGCCAGGCAGGTTATCCGCGACCTTATCGACCGTAATCTTCAGATTGACGGTATCATTGCGCAGAACGATGAAATGGCGCTCGGCGCGATTGCGGAACTGAAGCGCCATAATGTGGCTTCAATACCCGTGGCATCAATAGACGGCATCCAGGAGGCGGTGGACGCGGTGCGGCGGGGCGAACTGCTCCAGACTCTGAGGCAGGACAGCACCCTGGAGGCTCAGGGGGCGATGGATCTGGCGCTACGGACGGTAATTGGTCCCGAATACATGCCTGAATCTTCGGCATGGTCGGAGGAATTGCTTGAACAGTGGGAAAAAGGCGCGCCGGGGAATTACCTCGTGCCGTGGGAAGTCATCACCGCGACAAAGACGGAAGAAGTGGCGCAGAAATAAGGGCGACTCTATTCGTGTTGCTTTCGGTTTACTCCCTTTCACCCTAACCCTCTTTGCCATATGTGGTGATGGTTAGAGTGAGAGGGAGTAAATCAGCTATAACGACTCAATATCGTGATCCATTCTACGGTACGCTTTCCTCAGCCATTCAATCATCATTCAGATGAATCTCGGGCCAACTTTTCATTTTTTCTTTCAGTATTCCCGCCGCCGTCGCCGCGAGGCTCCTGTAGACAGTTCCCTGGAACCGTTCGCCTTCGAGGATGTGATTGAGTTCCAACTTGGCCCGGTCATAGTTGCGCTGCGAGGGGAATCGGCCGGCGATCATGCAGAGACGCAACGCCTCATTCCAGGTATCGCACATTTCGCGCTGCAGGCTAAAGGAATATTCCCCCGTGGCGGGGATGGCGTGCGCGTGGCCGCCGGCAGGCGGCCTCGGGCCCGCCAGCTCTTCCCAATGCAGAAGGGAATAGCCAAGCAGGATGAGGATAAATGCTACAGAAGCCATCAGGAGGGCATTGAGCCGCTTCATGGCGACGAAGGTGTCGGCCTTGACGCGGATAAGCGTGGTGCTGGAGGTGCGGGAAAATCCCTTGTTGATGTTTCTATGTGTGGAGATTTTTGTCGCCATAGGCGATTTGCCGCTAGCCAGGCGCTCGAAATCCTTTTTCAATTCGCCAAAGCTTTGATAGCGGTCCTCAGCCGACCTGGACATCATCTTGACGAGGACCGAGGAAAAGCCGCGCCCTGCTTTCCGGGAAACGCGCCAGGCTGGTATGGCTGTTTCGAAAAGGCGGTGCTTCAGGACGTCGGAGACGGTTTTTCCTGTGAATGGCTTTATGCCGGTGACCGCCTCGTAAAGGCTCGCCCCCAGGGAACACTGGTCGGCGCGCCAGTCTATCTTGCCGCCTTCAAGCTGTTCCGGCGCCATGTAATAGGGCGTTCCGACGGCTCGGCGGGACATTTCCGCCATGCCGGGACTGTCCGCGAGTATGGCCAGGCCGAAGTCGGTGAGTTTGACTCTGCCGTCCTTGCATATCATGATGTTTGCCGGTTTGACGTCGCGGTGGATGACGTTGTGCGTAGCCGCATGTTCCAGCGCGAGTATTACCTGGTGGCCGATGGCGAGGACGCGCTTTTCGTCAAGCGGAGCCTCGCGCTCGATAAGCGCGGCCAGCGTCTCGCCGTCTATGTACTCCATCGTAAGAAAATAACGCGAATCCACCTCGCCGAAATCTATTGCCGTGACGATATTCGGGTGGTTCAGGCGGGCATATGCCCTGGCTTCCCTGATGAAGCGGTCGACGACAGTCGGTTCATCCGCGAGGGCGGGGGAGAGAATCTTCAACGCCACCGGCCGGGCCATGGACAACTGTTCGGCCAGATATACGGACGACATGGTGCCGTGCCCGAGGATGCGGATCATCCGGTAGCTGTCCTCGAGGCTGATTTTGCCTTTGGTGGACTTGTTGATGATGGGCTGGTTTTTGTCAGTTGGCGACGTCATATCAGGTAATCTTCTTCAAACTCCTCTTCAAATTCCTTTTCCCTGGTCTGCCGCATAATCCTGGAGGCGATGTCGTCGAGGCGCTTGATGATCCTGCTTACCGCCCCGCGCTGCGAAAGAAGGACTTCCCTCGCCCTGGCGCCCATGTCTGCGGCTTTTTGCGGGTCGCCACAAAGATCGGCAAGCGCGCTGGCCAGTTCATCCTTGTCTTTGACGACGGTAATGCATTGGTTATTGCGGAGAAGCTCCGCAGGCTCGGAAAAATTCCACAGGTTGGGGCCGACGACAGTCGCTTTCCCGAGGCCGCATGGCTCCATGAAATTCTGCCCGCCGCGATTGGTGAGGGTGCCGCCGACAAACACCACATCCGCGGCTGTGTAAATTTTGGCCAACTCGCCCATGGTGTCGCCGAGGATTATATCGGCGTCAATGTCGTTGACATCGTCGGTCCCGGCTTCCGGCTCCGGCAGGCTGCTGCGGCGCACCACCTTGGCATAGCGTTTTGCCAGGGTTTCCACTTTATCGAGCCTTTCCGGGTGGCGCGGCACAATAATCAAACGCGGTTTTTCGCCTTGCGCGGTCAGGGACTGCCAGGCGTCCAGGACGTTCTTTTCCTCGTTCGGGTGCGTGCTGCCCGCAACGAGGATTTTCCTGCCGCCTTCCGGTGGACAACCGAAGATGCGGCGGTAGCGCCTTCCAGCCCACACGTCGACCTCTTCGGGGATGGAGTCGTATTTGATCGAGCCAAGGACTTCGATGCGTTCCGGCGGGACGCCGATTGTTTCCAGGCGCTTTTTGTACTGTTCGGTTTGGGCATACCATTCCTGGACAGCTTCCGCCATGTTTTTGGCGATGGAGGGAATCTTGGCAAGGCGTTTCACCGAGCGCTCGGTAATGCGGGCGTTCGCCACCGCGACCGGGATCTGGCGCTTTTTCGCTTCGGCCAGGAAGTTCGGCCAGATTTCCAGTTCCATGAGAACGATGAGCGTCGGACGGATGCGCTTAAAGGCCTTCTCCACCATCCAGGAAAAATCCAGGGGATAATAGGAAACACATTCCGCGCCATAAAGGTCGGTCGCGACTTTTCGTCCCGTCGCCGTCGTAGTGGTGACGCGAGCCTCCCACAGGGGGTTGTCCGCCATGAACTTCCGGATCAGGTCCCTTGACGCATTGACTTCCCCGACGCTGACTGCGTGGACCCAGAGGCAGGGCGGTTCATAATGCGGGTCGCCCCTCACTATCACCCTGGTCACCGCTCCCTTGAAGCGATCGGGTATTTCTCCCGTCTTTTCCGTGGTGGAGGGGCCGTATTTATTGGTGATGAAACGATGCCACAGATAATGCGGCCCGATGGTGAATGAGTATGCTAGATCAATCAGGTTCGCCATGATATACCGATAATAAATCCATATTTATAAACCATTCGCCAGTAATTATATCTGGCGAATTCCGAAAATGCCTTATTTGCGGCCGTGGCATTTTTTATATTTTTTGCCGCTGCCGCAGGGGCAGGGATCGTTCGGTCCTACCTTGGGATTCGTATTGCGGATCGGCTCGCGGTGGCGTTCGCCGGCATTGGCGCCTGTTTCGTTCGCTTCCTGGGCATAGGTGTCGAAGTCCTGCTGCACCGCCTGTTGGACTTGCACCTGCTGTTGCACCTGCATCTGCTCCGCCGGGTTGACGCGCATCGCCAGTTGCGCCACTTCGTTTTCAAAGTTTTCCCACATTTCGCCGAACATTTCGAAGCCTTCGATCTTGTAGCGGATTTTCGGGTCCTGCTGGGCGAAGCTCCTAAGGTGGATGGCATCCTTCAACAGGTCCATGGCATAGAGGTGGTCCATCCACTTGCGATCGACCGTTTCGAGAAGGATGAGCTTTTCGATGACATGCATGGTCTCTTCGCCGATGCGTTCCTCTTTGGCTGTGTAGGCTTTTTCCAGAAGGTCGGTAAAGTATCCGGCCGTGGCTTCCTCCGCGCCGGAGACGCCGGCGAGGCGCTTGATTTCCTCCGGATCGGCCTGGATGGTGAAGGTATCGGCCATGGTATCGGCTAGAGCGCCCAGATCCCATTCGGCAGCTGTGAGGGCAAGCTCCTTGTCCACCAGGCGCGAAATGAAATTGCCGGAGTATTCCATGATGGAATCCCTGAGGTTCTCGCCTTCCACCCACTGCTGGCGGCGGCCGTATACGATCAGGCGCTGTTCGTTCATGACCTGGTCGTATTCGAGGAGATTTTTACGGATTTCGAAGTTGCGTTCCTCGACCTTGCGCTGTGCGTTTTCGACAGTCTTTGTCACCATCTTGGATTCGATCGGCACGCCGTCCTTGAGGCCGGCCCATTGCATAAAGCGCTTCACCTTGTCGGCGGCGAACATGCGCATTGTGTCGTCTTCGAGGGAGAGGAAGAACCGGCTCGAACCCGGATCGCCCTGACGGCCGGAACGGCCGCGCAACTGGTTGTCGATACGCCGCGCTTCGTGGCGTTCGGTGCCGACGATATGCAGGCCGCCGAGACCGGCGACATTGTCGATGAGGCGCGGGCCGACGATGCCGACCTCCCTCCAGAAACGCTTCAGTTCCTTTTCCCATTCGTCAATTGACTTGTCCTTGAACGGCACGTCCTTGACCGGGCTTTCTGGATACCTGAGATAATGTTCCACCCACTTTTCTACAAGCAGGGGGCGCAGTTCTTCGTCCGACATTTCCGCGGTGACGCCCTTTTTGGGGGCGAGCCCGTTCTTGACCCAGTGGTCGAGAAGCTCCGCCCGGGTGAAGGATCCGAGCTTGATGTCGGTACCGCGGCCTGCCATGTTGGTGGCGACGGTGACTGAACCCATTTTGCCCGCATCGGCGACGATCATCGCTTCCCTGGCGTGGTTTTTAGCGTTCAGCACTTCATGGGGAATGCCACGGCGTTTGAGGAGCTCCGCAAGCACTTCGGAACGTTCGATCGAAACGGTACCGATGAGTATCGGCTGCCCTAGGGCATGGACTTCGGCGACATGCTCGATGATTGCCTGGTATTTTTCCTTGAGGGTGCCGTAGACGAGGTCCGGATAGTTGATGCGGCGCAGGGGGCGGTTCGTCGGGATGGCGATGACGCCTAGGCCGTAGATCTTGTCGAATTCCTTTGCTTCCGTCATGGCGGTGCCGGTCATGCCTGCCAGCCGGTCGTAGAGGCGGAAGAAATTCTGGTAGGTGATGGTGGCGACTGTCTGCGACTCTTCCTTGATCGCCAGGTGCTCCTTGGCTTCGACAGCCTGGTGCAGGCCGTCGGACCAGCGCCGGCCTTCCATGACGCGACCGGTGAATTCGTCGACAATAAATACCTCGCCGTCCTTGACGATATAGTGGTGGTCCTTTTTGTAGAGGCTATGGGCTCGGAGCGCATTGTCGATGTAATGCGGCATGTCAAGGTTTTCGCCGGAGTAGATGTCCTGCATGTCCAGAAGGCGCAGTGCCTGGTGCATGCCGCGCTCGGTGAGTTTGGCCGAGTGGTCGCGTTCGGAATAGACGAAATCCCAATTTTCCTCGGCGCGCATTCTCGCTTCTTCGCGTTGTGCTCCCTGTTTCATGATTTCGGTGATCTTGTCCTCCACCGCGTTCATTTCGCCGCCCTTGAGTTTTCTGGCGACGCGGTCGGCGAGATAATACTTGTCGACCGTCTGGTGGGTGGAGCCGGAGATGATCAGCGGGGTACGCGCCTCGTCGATGAGGACGGAGTCGACTTCGTCGACGACGGCGTAAAAACGGTCGGCCTGGACTTGGTCCTCGGCCCGGACTTTCAAATTGTCCCTGAGGTAGTCGAAGCCGAATTCAGAATTGGTGCCGTAGACGATGTCGCCGCGGTAGATCGGGTAGCGTTCCGGCGAGTTCATGCCGGACTGGATGGCGCCGACGGTCATGCCGAGGAAGGAGAACAGCGGCTTGTTGTAATCGGCGTCGCGCTGGGCAAGATAGTCATTGACGGTGACGACATGGACGCCTCTCGCCACGGGGATGATCATTTCGGGATTGCGGAATTCCAGGTCGCCCTCATCGGGGACCAGCTTTTCCATGAGTTCCCATGCATCCTTGCCGTTTTCGTCACGGAACCGGCCGTAGGGGATGAAACGCCATCGGCTACTGTCTTCGCCCTGGTATTGCTTCGCCAGTTCGATCCAGGCGTCGCAGGGCCTGAGAGCGTTCAGGTAGCTCGGGAGCGTGGCGACGAGGGTTTTGCCTTCGCCGGTGACCATTTCGGCGATTTTGCCTTCGTGGAGGACGATGCCGCCGAGGACCTGGACGTCGAAGTGGGCGAAGAGCGGGATTTTGCCTTCGACGGGTTTGTAGATGAATTTGCCATTCTGCATGGATATTTCGTCATACTTGGCGTCGATCATCTTGCCTTCGCCGAGGGTGCGGTGGGACGCCTCCCTGGCTGCCGCGAACGCTTCCGGGAGGAGGTCGTCCTCGTTTTCGCCGGCGATGATGCGGCGGCGGAATTCGGCCGTTTTGTCAAACAGTTCCTGGTTGGAGAGTTTGCGGATTTCCTGCCAGGCCTTGTTTACCTCAACGACCTTGGGCCAGAGATTTTTGAGTTCACGGTCGTTGGCGGAGCCGAAAAACACCGCAAACACCTTGGACATGCCTTCAAGTATAGTATCGCTAATGGACATTTCACTTCCTTATGGCGTTCACCCTCATTTTAAAAAAAACATCCAGCGCCACTGGCGCTGAGATGGCATAATCAATTACAAATAATACCCTATTTTCATATAAAAACCAAACAGTAAAGGCCTTCATGCCACCCATATAGTATTGTGCATAGATGTCATCTCAACGTCAACCGAAAATAGGCGTAAAACACTACACTACAGGCAATTAATAGCGATAATGCGATGCCTGTGCGCCTTCGGCATGAGTTAATTAAAAGTAGTCGGCCAACACGGTCTGTCTCGGCTGCCAGATTCCGGCCGCATTTCGCTCCGTTATCTTCCCGGACGCATCTATCCTCAGTAACGGTAAAGAAGAGGACTTCGGTGTTGCCGTAATCCCCCAGTTTCCCGGTGTCGCCTCTATCGCATAGACATACCCGTCCATAACCGCGCCATCGGCCGCCCTTTGTATCGGCGCAAAATTGGGCTTCGCCAAACCTGGAAAAGCGGGAAGAGAGCTGTCCAGCCAGGCCTTGCCGTCCGAACCGGCAAAGGCGATCTGCGAAAGACTGCCCGGGATAGGCGTCTCGCGTCTACTTTTCGCTGTAACCTGGCGGTACCGCGATTGACAGGCGGCATTCAGGAAAAAACGCAAGCGCCCTGCCGCCAGCGCCGCTGTCGTATTGCCCAAAAACGAATCGATGTGGCTTTCAACTTCGGCCCATGCCCCAAGGCCAAACCATACCGCGCCGCCCTGCGGTGAGTCGAAATAAATGCGGTCGGTATCTAGGCCAAATGTTCCGACCTCCTGCATACCGGTCGCCATGGCCCAAAAAGCCACGCCCGGATTGAACGGCAGAAACTTCGCAGCCTTTTCTGAGAGGATGTCCGTGGCGGTTTTACGCATGTCGGCGTCGAGGGCTAAACGCCAGTTGACGCTTGATCCCCCGGGTTTTATATCGTTCCTTATGTCAAGAGAGTATGCCATGTCGGTGTAGTCGCCGGTAAGCGCATGGAGGACATCCCTTCCGTTGACATCAGGCGTAAGGAGCAAAGAAAGTGTCGTATCAGCGCAGAAAAACTTGATCCATGGCGCATCTGGCATCGCCTCGACGCCGATCGCGGAATCCGGCGAGGAAAAAAATGCCGTCAGGAACAAACCAAGTTTGACAAAATCGTCTGCTACGCGCACGCCGGGTCGAAACGCCGTCGAGAAGCTTGCGGATAGATTACCGAACGAATCGCTCCAAACCCCCATCGAGGCGTCGGTGGGAATGAACTTGGTGAAATCGACACCGGGCAGTGGCGGAATACGCTCCATGACCGGCAGAAGGCTGTCGGGGGAACTCAGGTGCATGTCCAGTCGAATAGGCGGCTCCTGTTGATAGCCGTAAAATACGACCGATCCCGTTTGCTTGTCGGCGGAAAGTATTTCATCAAACTTGCCGTGCAACGCCAGGTAAAGGCCAACCTTGTTGTTGTTTTCTTGGAGCCTGACGCTGACCGCCGAAGGAAAATCGATATCGGCCTTGCGAAAAACGGGACGAACGTCGACGCCTGTCAACATCGCCAGCATGCCCGACAGCTGGCGCGAATTGAGCCACAGTCCCGCACCGTCCCCGAGGGTCATTACTTCCGCAAAGGACTCCCGCCAGGAATGGCGGGCTTTTGGCGATGAGCCGGCATCCTGGCCGTTGAGGAGTGATTTGGCTGTGGCGGGGCTTGACGCCACGAGGATGCGGAGCCGGTTGTCGTCCGTTTCGTCTATTTGAATATGGACTTTCCGCGAATCTATCCCCGAATGGTCGAGGAACATTTCAACCGCCTCCAGAGCCGCCCCCTGGCTTGGCAAGGTCCAGCCCATCGCCGTGCGGGTCAGGTCGGGGCAGCAGAGCCAGAAGTCTTCCGCTTGCTTGAGGTTGAGCCTGTCCAGGAATGTCCTGACGGATTGGATTTTGCCAAGCCCGGGAAGACGCAGAGGCAGGTCGCGGTCGGACAGGCGGGCTGCGGCAATGAGCTCTGAACCGGCGATTCTCTCAGCAATGTCCAACTGCGGAATAAAGCAGGCGATGATGGGTTCCTTGGCGGGAACAAAGGCCGGCGGACGTTCCTGTGCAGGCAGCAGGCGGCAAAAGAGAAGGATTGCCGCAAGCGCAAGCATTGTATGGCGCATCGCTTTGATCTCCCCCGAGGTGTCGGCTATCACGTTATTCATTGATGTTCGAAAGTATATTCTGGCGCAGTTTTTCACGGGATTCGGTTTTTTCCAGCTCCAGCGCCTTGTCGATGTTCAGCAATGCCTGATTATACAGGTTTTGTCTCAACAACGCCTCGGCGTGCAGTTCAAGGGCACTCGGGTTCAGGCCCTGGGACACTTCAATGGCGCTCTCCGCCGCTTTTGCCGCGCGGGCCGGGTCGCGATACTGCTCTGGTGCGTCGTTAAGGAAAAGGCGGGCAATGCCTAGTTTAAGATCCAGGGACTGCGGCAGCGCCTTCTCGGCCTCTTCGACAATGGCAATTCCGGCGTCCCTGTTATTGACGGCAAAATAGGCAAGTGCCTGGTCTATATAGGGTCGGTACCAGTCCGGCGCGAGTTTACTGGCGGAACGGTAAAATTCCAGGGCATTTTGCGTGTCGCCGTCGTCAAGGCAATATCTGGCCAGACGCCGGTAGCGTTGGGCACATTCGCGGCTTGTCGGCGCAAGAGCGGCGACCGCACGGATAAAGGTGGCGACAGGTTCGAGTTTGCCTTTGTTCTCCTTGAACGTGTCTTCTTGAAGGAAGGCATCGACCCACTCCACGAGCAGGGACGCGTGCCCGCCGCCGCCGAGTTCCAAACCGAACCGGGCGTAAAGACGATCCAGGGTGTTGTCCGCAAATAGCTGCCTGAATACCCTTGCCGCCTCCTCCGGCATCCCGAGACGTAGATAGACAAATGCCGATTCATATCTGGCGAGATCGCCGAATTCGCCCTCGCCGCCGTTGGCGGAATAGGCAAGCGCCGAAGCCCGCTCAAGGTGTTCCAGGGCAAGGATGCGTTCCCTGTCGGGAACAGGGTTCAGGGATAGGGAAAGTCCTGCAAGATACTCCGTTTCACCCGGCAACAGGCGGTCGGCTGCTAGCAATTGCTCCTGGATGTCGCGGCAGGCGCTTTCTATGCCTTCCAAATTTCTACTTCGGCGGGGCAGGCCAAGCCACAGGGAACGGGCAAAGCCGCGAAGCGCCCTGAGGCGGTTTACAGGTTCCGTAGGTTCCAACAACACGCTGGTGTAAAGACGCAGGGCCAGGTCCGCGCGGCCACGCGCCGACATGGTGTCGGCCGTTTCTATTAGGTTGGCGACCAGGTTGCGACTCATGCCTCTGACCTCGACCGTCATGTCGTAAAACGACAGTGAGCCGTTTTTGACATCGAGGGCCAGACGCCCAAGCTCCGGGTTGATGAGGATCGGGGCCGGATCGTCCGCTTCCAGAATGACCTGCCCATCGACAAAGGCCCGCAGCCTGTCGTCCGAGCGTTCGATCACAAGTTCCACCAGGCTTTGCGGTTTGAAGGAAAACGCGGCGACCTCCTTCAGCACTGCTTCGCCGCGGTTGAATGCGGCGCCGGGATGGGCGGAGGAACCGAAGCGCACAATGGTGGTACCGGGGTGCGGTTGGTATTCGCGGTCGGCGTCAAAGAGGAGAATGAGGTCGCCGACGCCTTCCTCAGGTGTTTCGAGCCGTAGCGTCACTCTGACCTCGCGGGGAAAACCGAAGGGGAATCCGAGATCGGCGGTACCGTCAAGAAGGCGGCTGGTGGTGCTGGTCGTGTCGTCATGGGAGGCGTTGCTGGATAATGCCAGTCGCGGCGGCGACGCAAGGAGCCTGGCCCGTTCCGGATCAAGCCAGGGGATGCCCAGCCTTCGCGAACGCTCGCGGTCGGCGTCCCAGCGGAAGGCGTAATCGAAACTGATGTTATATTCCGTTCGCCAGTCGCGCCTGACCTGGCGGTCCGTTTCCTCCTTCTCCCTCGCCATTTCCTCGGCGATGGCAAGGGTGCTCTCGAGCACCCGTTCCGTTTCCTTGATTTCCTTGACAAGTATCTGCGAGCGGCTGATGCCCGCCCAGGCGGCAAGGAACAGGATGAACACGCAAACCGCGAGGAAGGCGAGCAACGGTCGCCGTGCCAGGAAACGCCAGGTCCTGTAGCCGAGCGTCGCCGGGCGGGCGGTGATGACTTCGCCCTTGAGAAAGGACTGGCAGTCGTCGGCGAATGCCTGTGCCGACTCGTACCGGCGGCGCTGGTCCTTTTCCAGGCATTTCAGGATCATCGTCTCGACGTCGCGGTGGATTTTCGGGTTCAATTTGCGGGGCGGGACAGGCTCCTGGTTGATGACCCGGCGCAACAGTTCGAACTGGGTAAATCCGGTGAAAGGAGTCTTGCCGGTCAACATCTCGTAGAGAACCGCGCCCATGGCGTAGACGTCCGAACGTTCGCCGATCTGGTCCACTTTCCCCGACGCCTGCTCCGGCGGGATGTAGGGTATCGTGCCCATAACGGAACCGGCGGCCGTCATGCGCTGACGCGTTTCATCCCCCGCCGTGAGATCAACCGCCAAACCGAAGTCCGTGACGACCGGCCTGCCGGCCGGGTCAATGATAATATTCGCCGGTTTGATGTCGCGGTGGATGATCCCTTTCGAATGGGCATACGCCACGGCCCGAGCCACCGTTTCGATGATCGTCACCGCCTGCCTGACGTGCATGGGGCCTTTTTCCAGCACCTGGTCGAGGGGAGTGCCGCTTATGAAATCCATGGTGAAATACGGCTGCCCCTGATGGATGGAAAAATCGTGGATTTGGACGATATTAGGGTGGCTTAGCCCGGCCGCAGCCTTGGCTTCCCTGAGGAGGCGCTCACGTTCTTCCGTGCTGGCGCTGTCGCCGCTACGGAGAACCTTGAGGGCGACGATGCGTTTTAAAACGCGTTGACTGGCACGGTATACGACGCCCATGCCGCCGCGGGCGATCTCTTCCAGAAGGTCGTAATCGCCGAAACGCCTGGCTGTGCCCGGTTCGATGAAATTCTTTTGCGACATGGATTGGAGCCGCTCGGAGATGACACGGCTTGATTCGGCGCTCGCAGCCGGTTCAGAAGGCCTTTCGGATTCGCCGTCCAGGAGCGGAGAAAAGGTGACAGTATCCTCAAGCGTTGAAAACGGATTGAAACGTCTGCCGCATGAAGGGCAGAAAATAGTACCCACAACTTTTCCCGGATGAAAAGTGTGGCCGCAGAGCGGGCAAAGTACCATTTCTACATTGTTCATGGTTGATCCGGGTGCAAGCTGTTCCGATACTGAAGTGGCGGTTACATTCCGCGTTCGGTTGGGAGAAGGGATTCGGTCAAGCGCTCTTTTTCAAAAGGTTCGCCATTATGCCAGCGCACGTCACTGCGGTCGTAGATGCGGTTGATCCAGCCGCGCAACGCTTCAACCCTCACTTTTTGTCGCAGGAAATATTCCACGACGCGTTTGGCTTCGGTCCAGGGGACAATGTTGCCGCCCCGCAGATCCTCGAGGTACAGGAGGTGGATGCCGTCTTCGCTGACGGCAAGTCGCACTTCGCCGGGCGTTTTCAGCTGTCGGATCGCCTCGACCATCGGTTCGGGGAAAATTGGGCTGCCATCCGGCGTCCTGTTGGTAAAACCTTGCGGCAGCCACGAGTCGGCCGCCGAACCGGTCAGGAGTCCGCCAAATTCAGCGAAGACGTCCTGGCTAACCTCCCGCGCCGTTTTTGCGAAAAAGTCAGTGCGCTGGGATAAAGGCATCATGTTGACCTGGTTCATGATCTGGCTTGCCCGGTCCCTGAAATAGCTTTGCGACCTGGTGCCGTCGTCGGCGATGAATATGGTTCTTACGATGACAAAAGCATCATTGCGGAACAGTTCCTTGTTGTTGAGATAGAAATCCCTGACTTCTTTGGGCGATGGCTCGCGTATGGGTGTGCCTTCCGCACTCATCAGCATGTCGAAAAGGTCGTCCGCTTCAAGCATGCGCCTGATCGTGGGGGAGACTTCGTCCGGCCTGAGTCCGGACATGGCGATGGCGCGGCGCGATTCGCCGGGGCTGAGCTTGATCCCCACTGCTGCGGCTTCGCTTTGGATCAGTTGGGTCCTGACAAGGTCACGGATGGCCGCCCTGTTGATGCGGATCTGTTCTTCCTGGTCTTCGGGGATTTCGCCCTTGTATTCCCGCTTCAGGAGATACTGCTCGGCCTGGGCGACATTGTCCTGGGTAATCGGCCTGCCGTTGACGCGGATAAAGATAGCATAGGCGAGGTCCATGGAGCTGGCTGTGAAAAGTGTGCCGAAAACAGCGACAAGACAGCCAATCACAAAAGATTTTGCGACGCGGTTCATTCTCAATCCTCTTACCATGTCATTGCCATGTAATGGAATAGACTGTCTTATCCCAAGACAGTTCTTTCGCGAAGAATGCATAATTATTCTTCGTCCGTAACATGTTGGCTACGGCAGAATACCATTGCGTTTTAAACTGGGCTCGGGCCTTCCTTGGTGCTTTTGAGTATTTTCCTGTAATGTTGTAAAACAAAAGAAGGAACCCAATTAAAAAGCGCTATATTCGATGAAAGTTGTATTGCATAGTACACGGCATTTGTCTGCCGCGCAAGGTATTTTTGCTATGTGTAGTAAGAACGGGTGATGAAAAGGATGGCTCCTCTATTTTGTCTGTTTCCTTCTGTTCAGGAGCGGGTAAAGAATTTCCCGCATTTCCGGCAATGGCAGGATGATCGCGATGATATAGAAGGATACACCCGCGAGGATGCACGGAACAAGCGTACGGGTCAGGAGCGGCCAGAAGCCGGGCTCATAAGGGATGCTGTTTCTAAAAAGCCAGGTAAGAATGCCCACCGCAACTGCGGTGACGCCAATACGCGCCAGGGTGTACAGCGCTTCCTTCATGTCGGCTTTTCCCTGCGCGGATTCGAGGGCGGGCCTGAACCGCTTTTTCGCGCCAAGCCATAGTATGGTTGAGTCGACGATTGCGGTAATAAGGGTTGCCAGCGCAAGTCCGGCTTCACCAAGGGCGATGCCGTTGGGGAAGGCGTCCGCAGGGATGTTCCAGTGGCGGAAGTAACTGTGAAAATTCGCCCGGTAGAGATCGGGAAAATGAATCAGGGTCAGGTTGAGGATGACATTGAGGATAACCATGTACACAGACACCTTGACCGGATAGGAATAATCACCCTGGGCGTAAAAAATCCGCACCATTATCTGGCGCATGGAATAAAACAGCAATCCCGCGCTGTAGATGATCAGTACTATGGATGAACGATAGACCGCCGCGTGGTCGAACAGCAGGTCGGGACGCTGGCAGGTAAGGCGAATGATTGGATCGGCCATGGCGATCAGCACCGCCGCCGACGGCAGGAGAAAAACGATGGACATCCGCACCGAGCGGGTAAAGTTGCTGAAAAGCCGGTTGACGTTGTTGTTGGCGGCGGCGTGGGCGAAATCGGGAAAAGACGCAGTCGCGATGGCGACGCCGAAAACGCCAAGCGGCAGCTGCATGAACCTGATGCCAATATCCAGGTAGGTTATCGCACCGTGGCTGTCGAGAGCGAGGGTTCCCGCAATGAGACTGTCTATAAAGGCGTTTATCTGCACCAAACCCAAGCCGAGGGCGGTGGGGATAAAACCCTTGAGTACCATTTTCAGTCCGGGGTGGTCGAATTTGAATGTCGGAAAAACGAGAATCTTCTGCGAATAAAGCACCGGCAACTGGATCAATACCTCCACCATGCCTGCAAACAGTACAAAAATGACGATGGCATAGGAAGATTCTGCGGTAATGTTGGCCAGGTTGCCGCCCGCCTGCCACCAATATACATAGGCGAAACCGGCAAGAAAACCGATATTCAGGATGATCGAAAGGCTTGCCGGCAGACTGAAGCGCCGCAAGCCCTGCAGCATGCCGGACAGCAGCGCGGCGCAACAGGTCAGTGGCATGAAAATCATGAAAATGGCCGTGAGTTTAAGGCCGATTTCAAGCTCCCGAGAGCCGTTTGCCAGGCTTAGGAGCACATAGCAGATTACAATGCCAAGTATGCTGATGATCCCTCCGACCAATGCCAAAAGAGTAAAAATTTGGCTGGCGAGCCGGGATGTGGACTCTTTGCCCTCGCCCTTGTTGGTGCGCACAAAGACAGGGATAAACGCGGCGGAAAGTGCCCCTTCGCCCAGGAGATTGCGGAACAGGTTGGGGATGCGGAAGGCGAAAATGATTGCGTCCGTCACCCAGCGCATCGAGGCGAAAAGGTGGATCATGAGAATGAATCTGGCATACCCCAGCACCCGGCTGATAAGCGTGAACATACTTATCAGCCAAGTGGAGCGGATATTCCGCTCGTTATCTTCAATTCTGTCTAGCGCATCGAATTCAGTCGGAGAAGACAAATATAAATCCTTTATTAACTTAATTCGCTCCGCCTTCCGCGAATTCGTAATTCCATTTGAGCGCCTCCTGCGTGGGGCTTGGGACAAAATCAGAGTCCTTGAAGAACAAGGACAGTTCTCGGCTTGCTGATTCGGGGGAATCGCTGGCATGGATGAGGTTGAAGCTCTGGCTCATGCCGAAGTCGCCCCTGATGCTGCCGGGCTCGGCGGCTCGGCCCAGCGTCGCGCCGACCATCTTGCGGACGACCTTCACGACGTCCTTTCCTTCCAGCGCGATCAAGACGACAGGGCTGGAAGTGATGAAATCCACCAGGTATTTGAAAAACGGCTTTTCCTTGTGTTCGGCGTAATGTTTCTCAGCCGTTGCCGCGGCGACCATTTCGAGGCGCATGGCCACGATCTTCAGGCCTTTGTCTTCAAAGCGGGAGAGTATCCTGCCGGTAAGTCCTCTCGCGAAGGCGTCGGGCTTGATGATGACAAGCGTTTTTTCGAAATCCATGCTTTCTCCTCCTCAAATGAAAATCCGTTAAATGACAAATCCATAGTACATGGTACTATAGGACGGCGGAAACCGCCCTGACAAAAAACATCATGAATTCTGGACCGCTTCGGCGATTCGTTCGACCAGTCGTGCCGCGAGGCGGTCCTTGCCGACGACTCCCAGCTTTTCCGCTTCCCCAGTGCAGTCGATGACAACGGCGTCGATCGCCGACGACCCGAACGATGCGGCGCTGTTCACCACGATAAGGTCGAGGTCTTTCGACGCCAGTTTGCGTCTCCCTTCCTCCACGTTAACGCCGACGTCAAGGGAGAAGCCGACGGTATAGCCGCAGTCCGGATGATTGGCGACCTCGCGAAGGATGTCGGCAGTCCTCTTGAGACGAAGGAAAAAGTCGCCGTCCGTTTTTTTCAACTTACTTTCAAGCGGCTCCGCCGGCGTATAATCCGCGACCGCCGCGGTCATGACCAGGCTGTCCGCCCATACGAGGTTTTGGACAACAGCATCAAGCATGTCCTTTGCCGAGCGGACACGAATGGTTTTTACGCCTTCAGGCTGACAAACCTCTGTCGGCCCAAGCACCAGCAGCGCCTCCCCGCCGAAATCCCTGACCGCCTCGGCAATCGCTATGCCCATTCGTCCGGTGGAACGGTTGGTGATATAGCGAACCGGGTCAATATCTTCCGCCGTGGGCCCGGCAGTGACAAGAACTCTTAATTTATCGCCTTTGCCTGCCATGCGCGCTTTTTCCGTCCAATTCAGTCTGTAAATTCGTTCGCCGCAAGATATTGCTGAGCCGGTTCGTACATGGAGTGGCCTTCGCTGGCGAGATCCAGAAAGCCGCGCAGGTGCGCGAGCGCGAACATTTTATTGCGAAGATTGGGGTCTTTGAGATAGAGATCCGCCAACTGAAGATTGACTTCGCCGATCATCCTAAGATTTGCCGGATTATCCGGCGGGATGACCCGCAGCATGCTTTGCAGAATGCGTTCGGCTTCGGGTACGCGTCCGAGATTTCGGTAGCTCATCGCCAGTCTGAGCGCCGCTTCGTAGTGGTTGCCCTGTTCCGCAAGCACATCGCGGAAAGCGTTGATGGCGTTGTCCCAGCGGCCCCGGTCGAACTCGCAGTACCCCATATACAGGCGGGCCTGCACCAGGAGGTCGGCTGCGGACGGATCGTCCCGCCTGAGGGCCTGGCTTTGCTGCCAGACGCTGCGGAACTTGGAGAGGGCGGTGTCCGGGTTGTTGAAGCCGTGGTAATGGACACGTCCGAGGTTGAACTGGGTGACCGGGTTGTCCGGTTCGAGCCTGGCGGCAGTTTCCAGTTTGGCCAGGGCCTCATCCCAGTTCTTTTGGTACAAAAGCACCTGTCCCCACAACAGCCACGCGCCGGCAAAGCGTTCATCGTAGATGGTCGCATCCTTGGCATTGTCCGCCGCGCGGAGGTAATTGTTCTGGTCCGAATAGGCGAGAGAGATCCAGTAGTAGGCCTCGGCGCTTTCCGGACGTATTTTCAACGCTGATTTGAATTTCGCGATGGAGCGGGACAGATCGTCCCGCGAACCCGATTTGAGAAGGGAAATCCCTTCGTCCAGGTCGGCCTGGTATTTTGCGTCGTCGGATAATTCACCCGTAAACGCAGGGCAGGATACGGAGATCAAAAACATGGCAAACAGAATCGCCAGGTATTTACCTTTGCTTGCTTTCATGTAAGTTCCCCTTCAATAAACACGGTTTTTTAACCACGGAGAAGATAGTCCCTGTGTTCTCTATGGTAAAACAACCTTACCAAAACAGGTAAAACATCATCCCTGAAAGCGGCTTCGGGTAGAAATAGGTCGATTTTTGCGGCATCACGGCGCCCGCTTCGGCGATGTCCCTGACCTGCTGCATCGGGGTGTCGCGGAGGATGAAGGCGCACTGCACACCGTCCTTGTGGGCGGCGGTATCCGTTAGCGTTTCGTCCAGGCTTTTCGAGTAGATGATATTATCTTTCCGGAGAAGCTTGCCTTCGTCGATGCCGAGAAGGTCATCCATGATCAACGAATGCAATACCGATACGTCCAGAACCCTCCACGCTTCGACCGCATCCGCGTGGCGCTCGTTCATGGCGTCCCGGTTTTTGAGGGACAGGGAGTAGATGGTCTTGCCGTCCACGGTAAAGCCGAACGCCGGAGTTTCGGACGCGGCAAGGTCTTTTTCGATCGCGTCTTTAGAGGACTGGTTGACGGTAAAGTTCTTTTCGCAGTCTTTGAGGAAGCGCTCCGGCGCGAAACCCTTGAGGCCGTAGACCAACCTGTGGGTGGGCCAGATGACAAGGCCGGGATCGGAGTCCGGCACGAAGAACATGAGGATATAGTCGCAGTCGAGGTCGCCGCGAAGCGGGGGGACCTGCCCGGCCTGGCGCATTTTTTCGCGTACCTCCGCCTGGTAGGCAAGGGCGGTTTCGTAGCGGTGATGGCCGTCCGCGATGTAAATTTCCGGTTCCGGCATAAGGGAGAGCAGGCGATGGATCGCGTCTTCCTGGTCGACGACCCACAGACGGTTCTGGACGTCGTCTTGGTCGATATTGAGGAATGGTTCGTAATCGACGAGACTGGAAAGGCATGATTCTATTTCGCCCCTGGGATCGGTAACAAGGCCGAAAATAGGCTCCAGATTGCCCCTGGTGGCGCGCATTAGGTCGAGGCGGTCCTGTTTGGGCCCGGACAGCGTCTTTTCGTGTGGATAGACGCCTTCTTTCCCCCATTCGGACAGGCGCAGCTTGGCGAAGAAGCCCCGTCTGACATAATCCTTGTTTCCTGACGAGAATTTTTGTTCATAGAGGTAGATGGCTGGTTTGTCCTGAATAAACAAGCCGTCGCCGCGCCAGGCGTCGAGGTGGCCGGCTGCGCGGGTGTAGCGGTTGTTCGCAGGGGTGTCGTCGGCGTGGGTTTTGCCGAAAGTCAGCCTGACGACATTCCTGTCGTCACGGGAATAGAGCATGTCCTGCTCTTCAGGGCTGATGACGTCATACGGCGGTGCGACAACCTTTGACAAATCGACTTTGCCGGGATCGTAGCGCCAACCGGGAAAAGGGAAAATCAAGCTCATGTTTTTAGTCCTTCAGATAATTGTCGATAAACCCTATTGTGCCTTTTCAATATTCTTGATGCCAAGTTCCTGGAGCTGCTTGGCGTCGACGGTTCCCGGCGCATCTGACATGAGATCGATGGCCTTGGCGTTCTTCGGGAAGGCGATGACCTCGCGAATGTTGTCAAAGCCGAGCATCATGGCGACGAGGCGGTCGATGCCGGGGGCGATGCCGGCGTGGGGCGGCGTACCGTATTTCAGCGCTTCCGTGAAGAAGCCAAAGCGCTCCGCGATCTGCTCTTCCGTAAGATTGAGGATCTGAAAAATCTTCTTCTGCAGTTCGGAATCGTGGATACGCACGGATCCCGACGCCATTTCCGTGCCGTTCAGGACAAGGTCGTAGGCGGCGGAACGAACCTTTTCCAGACCGCAGCCGGCGGTGAGGTCCGCCGAAAGCGCGAACTCGATATCATCCGGGTGGATCGAGGTAAAGGGATGGTGCGACGCGACCCAGCGTTTTTCCTCGAGATCCCACTCGAAAGAGGGGAACTCCGTGATCCAGACCATCTTGAAATCGTCAGGCTTGGCAAGGCCGAGTTTGACCTGGCCGAGATAGTTTCTGACCGCCGCGAGGCTGGCGTTGACGACGCGGGTGTTGTCGGCGCAGAATGCCATGGCGTCGCCAGGTTTCGCTCCCATGCGGTCCCTGATGGCGTCGATCTGTTCCTTGGTGAAGAATTTCACGGGTGCGCCCGTATATTCGCCTTCGGAGGAAATCTTGATCCAGGCGAGGCCTTTCGCTCCATAAGGCTTGGCAATATCGAGGAGTTCAACATCGAGTTCCTTGCGACTGAACCCTTCGCCGCCGGGGATGACGATGCCTTTGACAATCCCGCCGTTGCCGATAACAGTGCGGAACACCTTGAATTCGACTTCGGCGGCAAGATCCGAAAGTTCGTACAGTTCAAGGCCGAAGCGGAGGTCCGGCTTGTCGCAGCCGTACTTGGCCATGGCGTCATTGTAGCTCATGCGCGGGAAGGGCGTCTGCAGGTCGAAACCGATGCCTGCCTTGAAGGCGTTTTTCATGCACTGCTCTATAACGGCGAAAATATCTTCTTCATCGGCGAAGCTCATCTCAAGATCAAGCTGGGTGAATTCCGGCTGACGGTCGGCACGGAGGTCCTCGTCCCGGAAGCAGCGGGCGATCTGGTAATAGCGGTCGCAGCCGCCGATCATGCATAGTTGTTTGAAAATCTGCGGACTCTGCGGAAGCGCATAATAGTGCCCCCAGTGGACACGGGAGGGGACGAGATAGTCGCGGGCGCCTTCGGGCGTCGATTTGTTGAGGATCGGCGTTTCGATTTCCATAAAGCCCAGGCTGTCCATCGTCTCCCGGATGGAGTGGACGACGCGGTGGCGCGTCGCCAGGTTCGCCTGCATCTGCGGGCGGCGCATGTCAAGGTAACGGTAGGTCATGCGTATTTCTTCCCCGACCTTGGCGTGTTCGTCGACTTCGAAGGGAAGGGCGGCAGACTTGGAAAAGACGGCGAACGTTTCGACGGCGACTTCGATTTCGCCGGTTTTCATCTTCGGGTTGATCATGTCGTCCGGGCGGGCGAGGACCTTGCCCGTCACCTGAAGCACCCATTCGGCGCGGACTTCCTGCCCAAGCTTAAGAACTTCCGGTTTTTCCGTGTCAAAAACGATCTGGGTGAGGCCGTAACGGTCACGGAGGTCTATGAACATCAAGCTGCCGTGGTCGCGACGGTTCTGTACCCAACCCGCCAGGGTAATGGTTTGTCCGACATGGCTTTTGTTTAGTTCGCCGCAGGTATTGGTGCGTTTCATCTGTTCTGTCCTTCTCAAGTGCGCTGGGATAAGATAACTAAAAAGCAATAATAATAGTATGTAAATTACATGGTAAATGCCGTTTGCTCTCTCGCCGGGCCGTAGGAAACGCTGGCGATTTCCACTTCCAAGTATTCGGCAACGCGTTCTACGTATTTCCGTGCCGCTTCAGGGAGCTCGCTCACGGTGGTGCAGGCGGGCAGGGGGTGTTTCCAGCCTGGCAGCGTTTCGTAAACAGGTTCGCATTTTTCAAGGTCTTCGATGTCGGCCGGGAAGTCGGTTGTCTCCTTGCCGTTGATCTTGTAGGCGACGGCAACCTTGATTTCGTCAAACTGCGAGAGGATGTCCAGTTTGGTTATGTGGAGCTTGTTGACGCCGTTGACGCGGGTCGAGTGCCTGGCAAGAACCAGGTCGAGCCAGCCGCAGCGGCGGGGCCGGCCGGTGGTGGTTCCGTATTCGTCCCACTGGTTTTTGCCGGTGCCGCGCAGGAGGACAGCGGTCGTTTCGCCCACTTCGGTGGGGAACGGTCCGGAGCCGACGCGAGTGGTGAAGGCCTTCAGAAGGCCGTGCACTTCCTTGATCGACGTCGGGGGAAGTCCGCTGCCGGTGACGCAGCCGCCTGAGGTGGTGTTCGAGCTGGTGACAAAGGGGTAGGTGCCGAAATCCACGTCAAGCATGGTTCCCTGCGCGCCTTCGAGAAGAATGCGCTTGCCCGTCCTGACGTAACCGTGAAGCAGGCTGACCGTGTCTGCGATAAACGGCCTGAGATTGTCGACGGCGGAAAAGACGGAATCCGCCGTTTCCTTCTCCGGCAGGGCTTTGCCTCCGAGGGTGGTGATGAGGTTGTTCGCTTCCTGCAGGGCGACGGCGAAGCGTTTTTCAAATTCGGCCTTGGTTCTGGCGTGGTGCCACCTGAGCCCGCAGCGCTTGACCTTGTCGATATAGGCCGGACCGATGCCTTGGCGGGTAGTGCCGATGGATGAGCGGCCGAGCTGTTCCTCGGCAATGCCGTCAAGCTCTTTGTGCCATGGCATGACCATGTGCGCGCGGTCGGAGATGTAAAAACGACCGTCCAGGTCGATGGCGCGCTTCTTCAGTCCGTCCAGTTCCTCCGAGAGGCGGACCGGGTCGGCGACGACGCCATTGCCGACGACGCAGATGACTTTTTCCCGCAAAATGCCGGAGGGTATCAAATGGAGGGCAAAAACATCATTCTTGGTGACCACGGTATGCCCGGCGTTTGCGCCGCCCTGGCAGCGTACAACGACATCGGCGTTCTCGGCAAGGATGTCCACGATCTTCCCCTTGCCTTCGTCTCCCCACTGCATTCCCACCAACGCTCTGGCCGGCATGGCGTTTTTCCTCCACTTTTCATCGGTTCTCGTTTATATGGACCAAACAAATGCCCGAAGGCATCGCTTTATACAATGTAACCATCTAACTCTTTTTCTTCTCCCCAAGATCCATGGGGACTCCTTCCAGTTCGATAAAGCCGCCGCTTGAGCCGCCGCCGCTTTTATGCTTGGTGTTGTGGGCGATGGCGAGGAAATGGTCCGACTTGATCATTCCGGCATCGATAAGCGTTCTCTCCGCATCCCACAACGCAGTTAACAGAGTACGGCATTCTTCGGATTCGTCGAGGAAATTATGGCTGATCCCGGCCATGAGTGGCATCAGCAGCGTTCCTCCCAGTTCAATATTCTCGTACAAAGAAAACCTTGCCGCTATCGCCTGGCGCAGATCCTCAGCCTTGCACGCGGATGCCGGATCATTGGCGAGAAGCCAGTCCAAGGGCGGCGGCTCCTGATCCGTCCGTATTTTGCCCGCCACTTCGCGGCGGCGTTGCTCCGGCAGCAGCCCGAGAAGACCGTTGACAAGGCGCATCTCTGTATCATCGAACTGATAGTAGTTCGGCCCCGCGTAGTCACGCACGACCAAAAGCCCTTCCTGGACCAGTGCCATCGTCAGGCTGTCCAGGCATTCTTCAAGATCGGGACGGCGGGACAACGACCCGTCGGCGACAGCGAGATGGAATTTTCCGAAACGATTGAGATTTTCCCAGCTTGTCTCTTCCAGCGTCGCCCCGGGGAGCGGCGGGCGTTCTTCCAGTTCGTTCGTGTCTTCCGGATCCTCCAATATTGTAATGGCGCGAATCTCGGGCATTGCGGCCAAAAGATGCAGCAATGCCTCGTGTTCTCTGCCACCCACTACAAGGGCGCAAAGCCCCTTCGAAGGTAGTTTGCTGCCCCAGCGTTCCACTGCGTAGGCAATGAAGTTGCCGCCATGGCGCTCCATTCCTCCCAAAGGATTTTGCCATCTTTCCTGCAGGAGCGGTGGATCGTTCCAGCGGCAGCCACCAGCGGACGCCAGTTGGTTGTTTGCCGGGTTGAACGCGCCTTCGCGATGCACTTTGACTGTTGGTGCGCCGGTTACCACCTTGCGCCAGCCTTTTTTGATAAAATCAAACAGGGCCAATCCTTTCAGAAAACAGGCTTGAATGAATTTATCCTGCGCTGCAGAAGCCAACAAAAAAAACAACGCTTGCACCCAAAAGGGTAGCGAGCGTCATATGTCGACATATCCGCTTATGACAGGCAACATTATATTTGGATTTTGCATAAATTCCACAAAAAAGACAACGACAATCGTAATGCCGACACCATTGCCTGAGGAAGGCGCATGGCTAAAGTGGTTTTTCCGCCGAAACAGCTCCGCAAACCATAAATCAGGCCATTGACATGAATAAGTCAATGGCCTGATTTCGCATATTTTTTATATGTACAGTCTAAAAACGCCTGGGAACTTCGTGACCATTATAGGTGACATTGCCGTTCGCATCGATGATGACGAAAGTCGGGAAGCCCCTGATGCCGTATTGTGTCGAGACCTGGCCGTTCTGGTCGAGAAGAACCGGGAAATTCGGTCGATAGGTTTGGATAAACCAGTGTGCCTTGTCCGGCGTTTCGTTGACATCGATGCCGTAGACTCGCCAACCGCGCGATTGTGCCATCTCGGCAAGTCGGTTGACTTCCGGCATGACCTGTTTGCAATAACCGCACCAACTGGTAAAGAAGAACAACGCCGTCGGTCCGCGAACCGTCACTGTTTGACCATCACTTGCCGGTAGGCGGAATAGTGTTTGGGCGCGCTGGTTTGCCGGGGCGGGCGGTGGGCCGGACGCGCTGCCGCGCGAAGGCGCGCTCGAGCCGCCGCTATCGCCGCCGCAGCCGATAGCGAACAAGGTTATTGAAAGTGCCAATGCGGCCAAAGCAATTTTTTTCATTCCTACTCCTGATTGTATCTTTTTGGCAAAGCCCCTCTGGGCAGCGGCGCCAAAATGGCGTCCTCTTCGCCGTTATACCTGATTTTTACTCCCAACACCAAGGGGATAAAAATAAATAATACCCCGTACATAATATTTCTCAATACAATACCATTCCTTTCGGGAAAAATGCATTTTTTTCTTTTCCTGTTTGCGATATTTTCGATTTAATTGGATCAATAATCTATCTTAGACCGGTTTCCTGATTATCCTGGAGGAAAAACGTTATGCCCTATGATTTCGAGAATTATATACCGCGTCTGGACGGAGGTTCTTTCAAATGGGACGATATGTTGCGGAAAAAACCTGACGTCGACCCGACCGTCATCCCATTTTCCGTCGCCGACATGGAACTTCCGAACCCTCCTGAAATCGTTGCCGGGCTGAAGGAATTCCTTGACTCGGCCATCCTCGGCTATGCCGGGCGGTATCCGGGGTATATGGACAGCATTAAAAACTGGCTTGCCGACAGGCATGGCTGGGAAATCACCGACAGTTGGCTTGTGGAGACAAACGGTGTTGTTCCCGCCCTGTTCAGCGCGGTAACCGCCTACACGGAACCGGGCGATGGAGTCATCGTATTGACTCCGGTGTATTATCCCTTTTTCGCGGCAATCACCACCAATTCCCGCAGTATCGTGGAAGTGCCGCTCCAATGTACGCAGCAACGACGCTACGAAATCGACTTTTCCCTGCTGGAGAAAGCGGCGTCCGAGTCGCGGAACAAGCTCCTCATCCTTTGCAACCCTCATAACCCTGTCGGACGTGTCTGGCGCAGGGATGAACTGGAAAAGGTCGCGGATATATGCCTGCGGCACGGAGTCTTTATCCTTTCCGACGAAATTCATTCCGATTTGATCATGCCGGGAAACAGGCATATTCCGTTCGCGATCCTCGGCTCGCAGTATCTGGACAATTGTCTTGTCGCCATGGCGCCCAGCAAGACCTTCAATCTTGCCGGAGTCCAGTCCTCGTATCTTCTTATCCCTGACCGCGCACGGCGCAAAAAGTTTGAAAAGGAACGCAGCAAGGCAGGATTGATCCACAACAATATTTTTGCCTACAAAGCGACAGAAATCGCCTATACCCGCTGCGCAGAATGGCTTTCGGAATTGATAGCCCTTATCGATCACAATTTCAAAACATTAAAATGCTTTATGGCGGAAAAATTCTCCGATGTGTATGTCCATGACCTTGAGGGAACATATCTTGCCTGGCTTGATTTCCGCAAATGGGGGATGGATCCAGCCGATTTGGAAAAATTCATGATCAACGAATGCAGCCTGTTTCTTGACGAAGGCTATATTTTCGGGGACGGCGGTAAAGGATTTGAGCGTTTCAATATCGCCTGTCCAACCCATAAATTGTTGGAGGGGCTGGAGCGCTTGCATCGACCATAACAGACTAAAGCGGTAATTATGCCATGGCATCTTAAAGCCAACGTAGTCGCACTTGTCTCAATGTTAACGGGGACCTGGTCGGTACAATTCTCGTTGCGAAGACCGGGAAAGCGCTGGATATGGGTAATTGGGATTATTCACTTGGGTTGGCGTAACAGTAGCGGCAGGCATGCGGGCATGCCAGGTCATAGCTGCCGATGTCTGTCGACTTGACGCAACCGCAGGCCGCGCGCTGGCCGGGATCCTTGTCCAATTCGCCGAAATCCAGGCCGTAAATTTTCTTGAACAGCCTGCCGTCAATGCAATGAGCCTGCCCTACGCCTTGAAGATTCAACAGTTCAGGTTCGCAACAAAGTTTTATCGGCGCGATTGCGTCTACGTCAAACGACTCTGCCATGACCCCGATAATATCTTTCTTTTGTTCCTGTTGCATTTCCGGCCATTCCATTCCTGATTCCTTGATTCGCTGGACAGCCTTTTTGTAGGGATCGGGAAAACTAACCGTGACTTCCTCGATTGTCCCCAATGTTTTGGTAAGTTTATCCTTAACCAATAAAAAACGTTCCAGCACATCCTGAGTGGCTATGATTGGATCAAAGCGCCAGCGTATGGCTTCCACCGGCATATGCTTAACAAGTTCGTCTGTCGCCTGTACGACCTTGTCCAAAGTCGGAACATGAGGTTCCCATACGCCGCCACCCAGGCCGGTGACGGTGAGCTGGACTATTGAAGGGGTGGTTTTGCATATCCACGACAAGCCGGAATGCTGTACAAGATTGGTCGGGTCTTTGGTCCAAAAGACGATTGCCTGCAGTTTTCGCGAACGGTTTACCTTCTCCACGATGCGATTTGGGGCAAAGGCGACCATGTCTGTTCGCCTGGATGCGGAATAGATCATTATTATAACCCCAATGCAAAATTCATATCGCCGTGCCGAAAAAACTTGCGCCATGAGTATTACGGATATATCATGTTATGCTGTTTCTCAAGGAAAAGAGATAATGGTCTTTATCTTTCCGCATATTGCGGAATAGAGTACTGTTAATGTTATTATAATTGATGAGAGGAATCAAATGTCGCGTCGTTCTTTTTTCGCTTCTGAAAGTGTTTCCAAAGGCCACCCTGACAAGGTCAGCGACCACGTGTCCGATGCCATCCTCGACGCCATGCTGGCGCAGGATCCGAATTCCCGCGTCGCGTGCGAAACGATGGTCACCACCGGCCTCTGCATGATCGCCGGCGAAATCACCACCAACGCCCAAGTCGATTTCCAGGCGCTCATTCGCAACACCATTCGCGACATCGGTTACACCGACGCGTCCATGGGCTTTGATTACAAAACCTGCGGCGTCCTCGTCGGCCTGGACAAGCAGTCCCCCGACATCGCCATGGGCGTCAAGGAAACCCTCTCGGAAGACCAGGGCGCGGGCGACCAGGGCATGATGTTCGGCTATGCGGTCAATGAAACGGCGGAGTTGATGCCCATGCCGATCCATCTCGCACACATGCTCATGGGAGCAGTGACCCAGGCCCGCGAATCCGGCGAC
The DNA here is from genome assembly GCA_036745875.1 of Planctomycetota bacterium. Lineage (GTDB taxonomy): Bacteria > Planctomycetota > SZUA-567 > SZUA-567 > SZUA-567 > DAIOFH01. The sequence continues at coordinate 37,635 of DAIOFH010000024.1, forward strand.
ATAAAGTATCTCCGTCCCGACGCCAAGAGCCAGGTGGTTGTCGAATACGAGGGAAGAAAACCGGTCCATGTTCACACCGTCTTGATTTCCACCCAGCATGCTCCCGAAGCGTCCCATGACAAAATCTACAGCGATATGGTCGAGATCGCCAAAAATACCATCCCCGGCAACCTTTTGACCAAGGATACGATTTTCCACGTGAACCCGACCGGCAGGTTTGTCGTCGGCGGCCCACACGGCGACTGCGGTTTGACCGGCAGGAAAATAATTGTCGACACCTATGGCGGACGCGGCCGTCACGGAGGCGGCGCGTTCTCCGGTAAGGATCCGTCAAAAGTCGACCGCTCTGCCGCGTACGCCGCGCGTTGGGTCGCCAAGAATGTTGTCGCGGCCGGTCTCGCCGACGAATGCGAGGTCCAGGTTTCCTACGCCATCGGCGTCGCGAAGCCGCTGTCTGTTCGCGTCGATACCTTCGGCACAAACAAGATTGATGAAGGCAAGATCGAGGAACTGGTCAACAAGCATTTTGACCTGCGTCCGTCCGCCATTCTCAAGGATCTCGATCTTCTGAAGCCGAAGTATCTTCCGACCGCCGCCCTCGGTCATTTTGGCCGCACCGAATCGGGATTTACCTGGGAGCGCACAGTCAAGGCCGATGCCTTGAAAAAGGAAGCCGGTCTGTAATATCGTTACCTCGCCCGCATGTATGCAACGCGGATGATAATTCGATACGGAAGACACAAGAAGAATATGTGGCTGGGAAGTATTGGACTCCCCGGGAACAGAAAAAATATGTCAGGTGTTTTCCCGGCGAAGCCGGGTAGCAAGGATACTGTTATGGAAACGAAAGTTCAGGAGACGATTGAAAAGATCCGCCCCATGTTGCAGGCCGACGGCGGGGACATCAAGCTTATCAACGTCGACGAGGGAAGCGGCAAGGTGACTGTCGAACTCCAAGGCGCTTGCCACGGCTGCCCGCACGCCGCCATGACCCTGAAAAACGGCGTTGAAGCGATTTTGAAGCAGGAAGTGCCGGAAGTAAGCGAGGTGGTTGCCCAGGGGATGTAATTGTGAACTTCAAAGAGTCGCG
>DAIOFH010000025.1:0-38315 GCA_036745875.1 Planctomycetota bacterium
ACGCCGCAAGGACCAAAAAACACTCCGTTTCACCCACAAATTCTTCAGAAGAACCAATTTTAGTTCGGGGTTTTTTCGTCACCGCTTCCCACTTGAGTATAATGGCTGTTTTGTATACTATTGACTGCTGCGTGGGATTGCGTTTTCCGGTTTAATCGGAACACGCGTATTACTGTATGGAGTGTTTTTCAACAAAGGAATACTGACTATGAGCGAATCTCCAGACTTTTGCGTAAAACGCCTCGGCGAATGCAAACTCGATTCACCGATTGAAGACAATGACATGGCCATCAGTTCCTTTGTGCCTGAAGATGAGCACCTGCTCTATGATTCAAATGTCAGCGAAGCCGCCGCCAGAGGCGTCGATATTTGCCAGTTGCCGGCTCTGGAGCCTGCCGGACCCAGGAAAAAGATCTACTTCGATCCCTCCAAGTGCCGTGCCGGCGTCGTCACCGCCGGCGGGCTTTGTCCCGGTCTCAACAACGTCATCAGGGGAATCACCCTGGGTCTCAACTACCTCTACGGCGTCAAAAAAGCCTATGGCTTCCAGTACGGCTACGAAGGTTTTATCGCCAGCCACAAGCACGACGTACTTTCCCTGACTCCCGAACTTGTCGACGCCATCCACGAAAAAGGAGGCACCATCCTTTCGTCTAGCCGTGGAGAACAATCCGTCGAGGAGATCGTCGACTGCCTCGACCGCATGGATATCAACATGCTTTTCACCATTGGCGGTGACGGCACCCTCAGGGGCGCTCTGGACATCTGCAAGGAAATCGAACGCCGCGAACTGAATATTTCCGTCATTGGCATTCCGAAGACGATTGACAATGACATTGGCTTCACAGATGTCTCCTTCGGTTTTCAAACCGCCTACGCGGAAGCGGTCGAATCCATCCGCTCCGCGCATACCGAGGCGAAAGGCGCCCCCAACGGCGTCGGCCTCGTCAGGTTGATGGGAAGGCTGTCTGGTTTCATTGCCTGCTTCGCGACTCTTGCCATGCCGGACGTTAACTTCGTCCTTATCCCGGAGACGAAATTCGACCTTGATGGCCCTAACGGCTTTTTGGAAGCGCTCCGCCAGCGCCTGGACAGGCGCGGCCACGCCGTCGTGGTGGTCGCGGAAGGCGCGGGGCAGGACCTCCTCGCCTCCACGGGCACAACGTCCGTGTTCCGTAAAACCGACGCTTCCGGTAATGTCAAGCTCAAGGATATCGGCGTTTTCCTCCGCGATGTCATAACCGAATGGTTCAGGAGCAGAAAAATCCCACTGAACATGAAATACATCGATCCGAGTTATCTCATCCGCTCCGTTCCGGCCAATCCCATCGACAGCGTGTTCTGCGGCCAGCTGGCCCGAAGCGCCGTCCACGCGGCCATGACCGGCAGGACGGAGATGATGGTCGGTTATTGGAAGAGAAGCTTTGTCCACGTGCCGATCAAGACCGCTATCTCTGTGCGTAAAACAGTCGACCCGAACAGCGAACTGTGGCGCAGCGTCATAGAAACGACAGGTCAGCCGCGGCTGGTCAATGAATAAGGGCCCGACCTCATTCCTCATAAACGGCAGGCACGTCGATACGGAAGGGCGAATGTCCTTGGCCGGGTTGGCGAAATGTTTCTTTCCGGGAGCCGATCTCGCGCTCCTGGAAGGACAACTTGTCGACCAGGTGGAGTGGCAAGACACTTTCCCTGAGTCCGGTGCGGAGATTATCTTCGCATGTCGAGGAGTCATGCCTGATCCGGAAAGCTACCGCCGCCTTCTTCTGTCCCGCAATCCTCCCGGCACTGTCGAACGGCTGGAGCGCGCTGTGGTTGGCTTTGCCGGCTGCGGCGGTCTTGGCTCCCACGCCGCCCTCGCACTGGCGCGGCTCGGCGTCGGCAATCTGGTCATCGTGGACTTTGACACTGTCGAACCGACCAACCTCAATCGCCAGGCGTTCGTGGCGGAGGACCTGTGCACAGCCAAGGTGGATGCCTTGGGAAGGCTAATTTCCAGCGTCAATCCACTTGCCACGGTCGCGCGCCATAACTGCGTCCTCGCACCTGGAAACATCGCCGGGATTTTCTGCGGCTGCCAGGTGATTCTCGAATGCCTGGACAATCCCATCGCAAAAAGGATGTTTGTCGAGACAGTTCTGGAGGAAATTCCGGAGACTGTTGTTGTGGCTGCTAGTGGCATAGGCGGTCTTGGACCGGCGGCAGAAATAGAGACGCGCCGTATCATGTCCAGGCTCTGGCTTGTGGGGGATGGCATAAGCGGCGTGGAGGAGGGACTGGGCTTGGCTGCTCCGCGGGTCATGATAGCGGCCGGGCAACAGGCTTTGTGTGCAGCAAATCTATTGCTTTCGTGTATAAATTAACTGATTGCGTGTATAAAATTTCTATCTATACGGCTAGTTGGTTTATCTAAAAGCGAATTAGGTAAATAATATAACAAAAAGCAACTTTTTTACTATTTAATGCGCACGACGAATCAATCATTAATATTGCTTATTGACAATCACTCCTATCTGATCGTATAATAAATGATATATACCTAATTACCAATCAGCCCTGATAGATGATAATCATCTATCAATGCGTTTTTTCTAAAATCCCTGACTCCTCTTTTGCGTTTTCGCATCGTTTACATCACTGACAGAAAAGCACAGACAAAGGGTTGACTTTTTACTAAAAAACGCGAGTTAGGAATCTTCATTTAATGACTGATTTGGACAGCATCAATGCTGTAAAAGCTTTTCTTTCAACTTCCGATGACGCTGTTCTTGGGATAGCCCAAGAGTCCGGCGCCGTCGTTTGGATAAATAATAAAGCTGCCGAAGTGTTGTCTTTGCCTGCCAGGGATTCCCAAAAGGGCAATGCGGATGAATTGATCCTCAGACGTGAATCCGCCTTCATCCTTGACGCACTGCCTGAAGACACTATTTTCCCCAAACAAATCGCCTTCAATCACAAGGATGGCTTTACGGTAGGTTGTATCGTTATCTCGCCGCCGGTGGCTATCGGCAACGATCCTTCCCTCGTGCTGGTCAGGGTGGCCCGTTCGGAGATCGAATCAAAAGTCAACCAGGATCGGCAGCAGCAAAAGCGGGACTTCATTCTCCTGCGGCTGATTCGCGACCGCGACCTGCGCGTAAGCGACCTCAACAACGCCGTGAGGATCTTTATCGAGTCAGCCACGGTCGGCCTCGAAGCGAGCAGGTCCGGCATCATGATGTTCAGCCGCAACGGCAGGAAACTGCGCGAGCACCGCGTGAGCAGGTTGGTCAGGAACGGCGAGAGGAAACGCGCCTTCACCATCGTCGACGAGCATATCGATTTTTTCAGGCAGCTCCGGGAAGGCAGGGTGTTGGCTTTTGAAAACCTGGTCATGGATTCCATTGAAAAGGGCTTTCCCTCGGAACTCCTGCTGTCCGATTCGGCCAGGGCCGCCATGTACGCGCCAATCCGTATTGAAGGTGAACTGTACGGCATCCTGATTGCAGAATACGACCTGGGCATTCGGCATTGGACCAGGGACGCGCGCCTGTTTCTCGCCTCCCTTGCGGACCAGGCTGAAACGATTATTGAAACAAAGGCCAAAAACGACGCCCTGGAGGCTTTCGCCCGTTCCGAACGCAACCAGAGCGACATACTCAACCACATCGACGCCGCCGTCATTTTGCATGACCTCGGCTCCCTTGAAGGCATGCGCTGCAACAACCGGCTCTACGATATCCTTGGCTACGACCAGGCAAACCGCCCGGACATTCCGGTCATGGAGCTGCTGGAAAAGCATTTCTCCATATTGCGGGAAAATGCGATGGTGGATCTGAACCGCCACATAGACGCGAACGCCGTGCTGCCTCCGGAGTGGAAGGGCGTTAGGGCGGACGGCTCGGTGCTCTGGGTCGGGATCACTTCGCTGCCGATGGAAATCGACGGCAGGCCGCTTGTCTTGACGTCCATCCGGGACACTACGCGCCGCAAGGAGGTGGAACTCCGCCTTGAATACAACATGGTCTTGGACTCCATTTTCAGCGAAGCCGCCATATCGCTTGCCGCCGATTGGGACCACGAGATAGAGCGGTTTGTCTTCGACTTCGGCATGGCTATCGGTTCCGAGTTTGTTCTCTACTGCGAATTCACCGACGATTCCCCCGTCAGCCAGGAAAAAACCGCGCTATGGACCAGGGATGGCGAAGGCGCTTTCGCCGGAATAGATCCGGAAAAAGTGCGTATCGAACTGAAGGACTTTCAGGACCGCGCCATAATCGACATCGACCTGTTCCAGGAAAAACGGATCGGGGATATCGTGGCGGCTGCGCCTTTTTCCTTCGCTGAAGACGGGGAAAAAGGTTTCATCGCCATCGGCATCAGCCGCCAGGCGTCCCTAACGGAGGATGAAAAGCTCGCCCTCGCCAAGGCGGCGCAAATGTTAAAAAACGCGAGGGAAAGGAACAAGGCCGAGCTTGGCCTCAGGAGCCAGAAACGCCTTTCCGAACTGATGGTATCCAATATGCCTGTCGGCGTCGCCTTTTTCGACAGCAACCTCATCCTGCAGCGCTACAACAGCGCCTACGGCGACCAGCTCAGCGCCTACACCGGCATCGATATGGACAAAGCCGTGGGACAGCATTATTCCACTATCATCCCCGACGCCTGGCCGCAGGTGAAGCCGTGGATCAACGAAATACTGCGCAAAAAGGGGTCGGAAAACCGTTTCGATTTTCCCATGACCATGCTGCAGGACGGCAGGCTGGTCCAGACCTATTGGAACCGTAGCTATTCCACTATCGTCAATGACGCCGGCGAAGTGGAGGGCATGCTTCTCCTGGCACAGGACGTCACCGACCGTTTCCGGGCACAGCGCGAACTGCAGGTAAATCAGCTGCGCCTGCAAAACCTGATGTCCAATATCCCGGGCATTATCTATCGTTGCAGCAATTCAGAGGATTATCCCACCGAATTTGTGTCGGACGGCTGTCTTGAAATCACCGGATACACCCCCGACGAATTGCTGGCCAGGAATGCGATGGACTTCTTCGGCATGGCTCATCCGGAGGATCGGGATCGCATCCAGCGAGAGGTGATTGCCACCCTTGCGAGAGGGAAGCCGCTCCAGACCACGTTCAGGATCATCGATAAAAACGAACAGGAACGCTTTATCTGGAATCGCTGCCAGGTGGTGGAGTTTTCCTCCAGCGGCCCAACCGTGTTTGAAGGGTTGTACACGGACATCACCGAGCGTCGCCGCATGGAAGAGGCGGAGATGGCCAGCCGTGCCAAGTCGGAATTCCTCGCCACCATGTCCCACGAGATCCGCACCCCCATGAACGGCGTCATCGGCATGACGTCTTTGCTGATGGAGACAAACCTCGATTCCACCCAGCGCCAATTCGCCGAAAGCATTCAGATCAGCGCCGAATCGCTTCTGAGCCTGATCAACGACATCCTTGATTTTTCCAAGATCGAGGCTGGAAAGCTGGAACTGGAAATGCTGGACTTTTCCCTCCGCGACCTGCTGGAGGAAACATGCGACCTTCTGGCGATACGCGCCCAGGAGAAGGGTGTCGAACTGGTCCTGGACATTCAGGGAAACATCCCCGAAGCCGTCAACGGCGACCCCAACCGTCTGCGCCAGATCTTGGTGAATCTTCTCGGTAACGCCGTCAAATTCACCGAGCGCGGGGAAGTGAAATTAAGCTGCACCATTGAGAAGGCGAAGGGCGATGAGCTACTCTGTCGCTTCAGCGTGCAGGACACGGGGATCGGCATCAGCCCGGAACGCTTGGCCCGGCTGTTCACGCCGTTTTACCAGGGCGGCGCTTCCACCGCTCGCCGTTTCGGCGGATCGGGGCTTGGGTTGTCTATTTCGAAGAGCCTGGCTGAAATGATGGGCGGCGGCGTCACCGCCGAAAGCGTTGAACTGGAAGGTTCGACTTTCGTTGTCCGGATCGCCCTGCAGCGGGCGAAAATAACGGATTTCGACCAACCGGCCTTTGACCAGAAGTTCCGGGGCAAAAAGGTGATCCTGATCGTGCCGAACAATTCGCTGAGGCTGGTGTTCGAGCGGACGCTGGGCAACTGGGGCTGCATAGTGAACAGTTATCCCCGCGCGACCGAGGCGATAGAGGGCGTGCGGCAGTATGTCAAAAACAACGGCGCTTTCGATGTCGCCATCATCGACCAGTATCTGCCCGATTCGTCCGGCGAAGGCCTGGTCGCCGGCATCCGCATCGCCGACGGCAACTTGGATCTGCCGGTGATACTTCTCACCAACATCGGTGCGTTGATCACCCAGGCGAACGCTTCCCTGGAGCATGTCATGCCGCTGGCGAAGCCGATCAAGCAAACCCGGCTCGCGGCGTCCCTCCTGAAGGCGTTTGGCCTTGCCCGTAATCCGACTGCCCAGATGGAAAGCAATTCGTTCAAGGCGTGGGAAGAGGAAAAAAACACCTGGAAGGGATTGCGCATACTGCTTGCCGAAGACAACGCCATCAATCAGAAGGTGGTGTCGGGCGTTTTGGCGAAGACCGGATGCGTCATCGACGCGGTCGGCACCGGCCGCGACGCGGTTAATGCCCTTATTGAAAAAGAGTACGATATTGTTCTCATGGACTGCCAGATGCCGGAGATGGACGGGTATGAGGCAACCACCATTATACGCGGCATGGATTCGCCGGTATTGAACCCCAATGTGCCTATCATCGCCTTGACCGCCAATGCGATGATAGGGGACAAGGAGCGTTGCCTCGCCGTCGGCATGAATGCTTACGTGTCCAAGCCGATCATTCCCGCCAACCTTTTCGAAGTAATCCGCAAGTTCTGCTCGCTGGAACGGGGGGGGTGAGGTCTCAGCCTAGCGTGAACCTATCGCGCCCGTTGTTTTTGCTGGCATAGAGCGCGCAATCGGCCCTTTTCAACAAGCTCTGCACCGTGTCGCCTTTTCTCGCCAGGCTGGCCCCTATGGATACGGTCGCCGATATTTCCGACGGCCGTTCGCCTATCCTGATGTGGCGTATCGTTTCGACGACACGGCCGAGAAGGTCGGCCAGCAGCTTTTCATCCACGTTCTTGATCACCGCCACCGCCTCGTCGCTGCCCCAGCGGCCCACGGAATCCGATCCGCGGCAGGCAAGGGCGGCGCTGTTCATGACGGCGCATATGGCCTGATCCCCGATGTCATGGCCGTATTTGTCGTTGATGCGTTTGAAATAGTCGATGTCCATGACGAAGCAGGCAAAGGGCCAATCGTAGCGTTCCCATTCCTCCAGCGATTGCTGCATACGGATTTCTATATAGCGCCGGTTCGGCAATCCGGTAAGGACGTCGGCGTAGACGGCCTTGGACATGGTGTCAAGCTCGTGGCGCAGCCTATCGACAATGTTTTCCTCGCTGAACAGTTCCAGCGCGCCGATCCGCCTCCCGCCTTCGCCGCAGATGGGCATGGCCCTGATTCGCACTGGGATGCGCTGGCCGTTCTTGTGAAGGAGAGAAACCTCCGAATGCCGCGTCAATCCGTCCTCCATTGTCAGGAAGAGGGGACAATGGTGGTTGTCTGCGCACAATTCCCTGCCTGAACAATCGATATGCTGCAGAATATTGTCGTAGCAGTTCCGGCCGATGACTTCATCCGCGGCATAGCCGGTAATGTCCTCCGCCATTTTATTCCAGTGCAGAATGCGCCGAGATCTATCGACGCAGTATGCGCCTTCGCCAAGCATTCCAAAAAATATCGGGAAATTATCGCCTAAAAGAGAATTCATTTCCCGGATTGAAGTATTCACTCCGCATGGGGGTCTGACAAATGATTCAATGGGATGCATGATCCGATCCTGTCACTTTATGGGTACTTTACAGACTGAGGCAGTCTACAGTTTCTGTAATATATTACAAGGATTTCTATAATGGGAAATCCTGGCTGTTGTTATCTGTCTTGGTCGTTAACTCTTCATGTGAACTTATGGGTGGGGATGTTCTCGAAAGCGCTTAGAGATCGTTGGTATTCCGATGCAGGAAGAGCCTGGCAATCCTCGCGTCGACATAATTGACGCTGCCTTTCGATGCTTCGACAACCGGTTTGAGCAGGGTGCCGCCGGATTTTTCAAAAAGCGTTGTGATCTCGCGTAGCTTCTCCTGAGGCATGATCTGGTCAGGCTGGAAGGTATAGCCGAATTCATGGAGCGATTCCATGTGCGTGACGATTGTTTCGGTCTTGAGTTTTCTTTTTTGTGCAATCTCGTGGAGAGACAATCCGTCCGAAAACAATTGCCAGGTGGCAAGTTCCGTGTCCGAAGGCTTTTTCTCTTCCGGTTCCGGCGCGGGTGGTCGCGGTTTTAACGGGGTTGAAGGTTTCGCAACTGGAGGGGGTGCGGGGCGGTGGCCCTCCTCGGGATGCTCAGCCAGATAGCTGGCGATTGCAGTGAGGAAGGGTTCGCCGTAGGTTTTCAATTTGTGCCTGCCTACGCCGGAAACGTTCAGCATGTCCTCGTCGCTACGGGGCAGGATTCTCGCCATGTCCTGCAGCGTCTTGTCTGCAAACACCATGTACGGGGGCAGGCCTTTCGCCTCCGCCAGCCTGGCCCGCTCCTTGCGCAGCCGGGCAAACAAGCCCTGCGAGTATGGCTGCGATGTTTGCGAGGCAGTGGTGCGTTTCGTCCTTCCCCTTTTCTCCGCCTGCTTGAGCATGGCGAATGTCGCTTCCCCCTTCAAAACCTTCCAGCCTTCGGCGGTGACGCTGGGAGTGGGGTATTGGGAATCGGCGATCTCGGCGAGGCCTTTTGCGGTGACCGCTTCGATGACGGCGCGCCAATAGGATTTGTCTTTGTCCTTGCCGACGCCGAAAGTGGGGAGTTGGTTGTGGCTGTTCTGGCGGATCTTGGCGGTGTCGGCGCCGACGAGTATGTCCGCAAGATGCACAGCGCCAAAGCGTCCGCCCGTCCGCGCCATGGCGGAAAGGACTTTTTGAGCGGGAACTGTGGCGTCTTCGCGCTCGGCTTCGCCTAGGCAGATATCACAACTGCCGCAGTTTTCCTCCGGCCACTCTTCGCCGAAATATCCGAGGAGGGCGCAGCGGCGGCAGCCGTCGGTGCGGGTAAAAGCTATCATGCGGTTCAACTGGGCCTGGGCCGCTTCCCGGGCGGTGTTGTCCTCTATCCCGGCGTTGAAGCGGAGGAGTTGGGCGATGTCGGCCATGGAATGGAACAGCACGCACTGGGCCGGTTCCCCGTCGCGGCCGGCGCGGCCCGTCTCCTGGTAATAGCCTTCCAGGTTTTTCGGCAGGTCTGCGTGGACGACATACCGGACGTTCGGCTTGTCTATGCCCATGCCGAAGGCGATCGTCGCGACCACCACCTGACAGCGGTCGTGGCGGAAATCCTCCTGGGCGCGGGCGCGCTGGGTATCGGAAAGCCCGGCATGGTAGGCGCGGGCGTCTATGCCGTTTTTGACCAGCATGGCGGCTGTAGCTTCGACGTTTTTGCGGGTGGTGCGGTAGATGATTCCGGCCTCGTCGCCGCGTTCCGCGAGAAAATCCAGGACCTGGCGGTCGATGTCGTTCTTGGGCGCGATGCGGTAGGTGAGGTTCGGGCGGTTGAAGGAGGCGCGGGTCAGGTGTGGTTTCCTGAGCCCGAGCCGCGAAACGATGTCGTCAGCCACCTTCGGCGTCGCCGTTGCGGTGAAAGCGGCGATGGCAACGCCGGGAAATTCGCGGGCTATGGCGGCGAGGGAAAGATAATCCGGCCGGAAGTCATGCCCCCATTCGGAAATACAGTGCGCCTCGTCGATGGCGAAAAAGGAAATATCGAGGCTTTTGAGATAATCCAGAAAGCCAGGTGCGTTGAAACGCTCGGGCGAAATATAAAGGAGTTGAATCCCGCCCTGGCGTATCGAACGGTAGATCCGCGATTTCTCCTCTTCACCAAGGGAACTGTTGAGGCTTGCCGCGCCGATGCCGTTGGCGTTGGCTGCGTCGACCTGATCCTTCATAAGGGAAATCAGCGGGCTTACGACAATGGCGGTTCCGCCTTTGAGGCAGGCGGGAAGCTGGTAGCAGAGGGATTTCCCGCCGCCAGTGGGCATGACGGCGAATACATCCGTTCCTGCCATCAAGGCAGTGATGATCTCCTGTTGGTGAGGGCGAAAAGCGGTGAAGCCGAAAAATTCAGACAGCGCGTCCAGGTATTTGGCGTCCGTCGTTTCTTGAGTGGCGATGCGGCTCTCCTTTTACGCCAATAACAACAGGCTCAGCGCCATCACCAGCATGCCGCACACCGCGCCGTAGATGGACAGATGGTGTTCGCCGTATTTTTCCGCCGACGGCAGGAGTTCGTCGAGGGATATAAACACCATGATCCCGGCGACGCCGGCCAATACCATCGCGGAAAGGGCGGGGGTCATGAAATGCATGAGGATCAAATATCCTACCAGCGCACCGAGGGGTTCCGTAAGGCCGGAGAGGAAGGACCAGAGGAAGGCCTTTTTCCTGTTGCCAGTGGCATAGAAGATCGGAACAGAAACAGCGATGCCTTCCGGGATATTGTGGATGGCGATGGCGATGGCGACGGAAAGGCCGATACTGGGATTGTCGATAGTCGACATGAACGTCGCCAGCCCTTCCGGGAAATTGTGGATGCCGATCACGAGCGCGGTCATGGTGCCCATGCGCATCAGGTGGCGGGTATTGCCGCGGCTTTTTTGCACCGAGTGGTCACCGCGCTCGCGTATCACCGTGTCCGCCCTGGTACCGTGCAAGTCTTCGATGCGCTTCACTTCGTGGGGGTTTTCCACTTCAGGGACGAATTTGTCGATCACGGCGATTAGGGCCATGCCGACAAAAAAAGCGCCGATGGCGTACCAGTCGCCAGTCGACGCGCTGCCGTACGCGTCAGCCAGGCTGACCCTGGCTCCGGTCAACAGTTCCACAAAGGAAACGTAGATCATGACGCCCGCGGAAAAACCGAGGGAGGCGGCGAGGAAGCGAGTATTGGTGCGGTTGGCGAAAAACGCCAGCGCACTGCCGATGCCGGTGGAAAGCCCGGCCAGCAGGGTAAAGGCGAATGCCATCAAGACGTTATCGTCCATGATTGTTTTTCTCCACTTTCGATATCAACTCCCTATAGTTACTACAAAAAGCATGAAAATACAAGGCAATATGAAAGCAGTCTCCTATAGTGAAGGTATTATGCTAAAAAAAATATTTTATGGATAAAAAAAAGTAATTGAAAAAGTTTCTGACATATGCTATAAATGAAACGTAACCAGGGTAAGGCAACACCAGCGGCAAAAGTGCATCCCAACACATGCTGACGCCAAACTCACTCTCGGCACTCACCTGTTTGTATTTTCACGAAACGCCACCTCCGGCATATGTGGCGGAGCGAAAGGTCAATCCATGAGTGTTGATCCCAATTTGTCCACCCGCAGCAAAAACGCGCTTTTCACCTATGCGGCAAGGCCATCGTTGCACCGGATTGTCCCCCTCGGGCTGCAACACCTCGTCGCCGCCATTGTGGGTATTGTCACGCCCGCAATGATCATCGCAAGGATGTGCAACCTGAGTGGAGAGGACAGCACGCTTCTTATTCAGTTGTCGCTGGTGTTTTCCGCCATTGCCACCCTTATCCAGCTTTTCCCCATCGGCCGCATAGGGGCCGGACTTCCGGTCATCATCGGCATCGGCTTTGCCTATCTTCCGACCCTGCAGGCGATCGCTCTCCAGTATATGGCCGAGAATCCGGAGGACGGCAGGGGAGCGGTCGCCGTCATCCTCGGCGCGCAGATTTTCGGCGGTGTTGCGGCCTTTTTCGTTGGGTTCTTCGTCAAGCAAATCCGCCGCTTCTTTCCTCCTATCGTCACAGGCACGGTTATCTTCACTATCGGGATTTCATTGTACCCTACTGCCGTGCGCTATATGGCGGGCGGCGGCAACCCGCAAACCAACCCGATGTTCGCATCCTGGCAAAACTGGTGTGTTGCTGCGATAACCCTTCTTGTCGTCATTTACATCAATCACTTCACCGAGGGGATGTGCAAGCTGGCGTCCATCCTCATAGGCATGGTCTGCGGCTATGCCGTGGCGCTCTTGTTCACCGTGTTCGGCGTGGTACCGGAGTCCATGCCAATGGTAAGCTTCGGCAACGTGTCGGCCGCACCCTATTTCCAGCTGGTCGAACCCATGTATTTTGGCCTTAAATTCATACCCAGCGCCATTGTCGGCATGATAATCATTTTTATAGTTAACGCCGTCCAGGCCATCGGCGACTTTTCCTCCACTACGATGGGAGGCATGGACCGCGAGCCCACCGACAGGGAGCTTTCCGGCGGCATTATGGCGAGTGGCCTATACAGCATAGTTTTTTCCTTCTTTGGAGTGCTGCCCACCGCCACCTACAGCCAGAACGTCGGCATCGTCACCGTCACCCGCGTCATCAACCGCCTGGTCTTCGCTTTTGCGGCGGTCATGATGCTTGTCGCGGGGATTTTGCCGAAATTCTCGGCGCTTCTCACCACCATTCCCCAAAGCGTCATTGGCGGAGCCACCATCTCGGTATTCGCATCCATCACCATGACCGGCATCCGCATGATCGCCTCGGAAGAAATGACGTCACGCTGGCTCTGTCTGGTCGGCCTCGCCATCGCCCTTGGCATTGGCATTACTTCGGTGCCCGGCTCCCTTGACGGTTTTCCCGCCTGGGTCGGCAGCATTCTCGGTTCGTCGTCTGTAGTTATCGCTACCTTGACCGCGATTATCCTGAATATAATCCTGCCCAAGGACAAAAAGTAAAACCAGCCTCTCTCCATGCTGATCGCGCAATATAAAACCCTCTCCCCGTAAAGGGAGAGGGTAGCGATTAGGGGTAAAAACACTTCCTATTCCTGGCTTTCACCTTCGTTGGCGTCGGAGCCGACGATGTCCGGCCCGCCTTCGCCGTCTTCTTCAGGCATGCCTTCTTCGTCCTTGTCGCCACCGACCAGGCGGGCGACTGCGACGACGCTGTCTTCGTCCTTGAGACGGATGCACTTGACGCCCTGGGTGGCGCGGCCGATGACGCGGATACCGTTTACGGGGGTCCTGACCACCATGCCCTTCGACGTGATGATCATTACCTCGTCCTCTTCCTGCACTGTCATGCAGGAGACTACGGAACCGGTTTTCTCCGTCACGTTCATGTTGATGACGCCCTTGGCTCCGCGCTTGGTGAGGCGGTAGTCCGCGAAGTCGGAGCGCTTGCCGAGGCCGAGCTCGGAGACCGTGAGGACTGTGCAATTCGGCACAACCGCCATGAGTCCGATGCAGTAGTCGCCGTCGGCCAGGTTCATCCCGGCGACGCCGGCTGCCGTGCGGCCCATCGGGCGCACGTCCGTTTCCTTGAAGCGGCAGGCCAGGCCTTCGTGCGAGGCGAGGATCAGTTCGTCTTCGCCGCCGGTCATCACCACGCCGATCAATTCGTCGCCGTCGGCGATATTGATGGCACGGATGCCGCCCTTCTTCGGGTGCTGGAAGGCGGAGAGGACCGTCTTCTTGATGACGCCCTCTTTTGTCGCCATGACGATGAAATGCTCTTCATCGAAGGTGCGGATAGGCATCATGGCGGAGATTTTTTCGCCCGGATCAAGGGACAGGAGGTTCGCTATGGAGCGGCCCTTGGCTGCGCGTCCCATTTCCGGCACGTCGTAGACCTTGAGCCAATGTATCTGACCCTTGGTCGTAAAGAAGAGGATGTAGTCGTGGGTGATGCCGACGAAAAGGTGCTCGATGAAATCGCCGTCCTTGAGGCCCGAGCCGGTGACGCCCTTGCCGCCGCGGCCCTGCTTGCGGTAGACATCAAGGGCCATACGCTTGATGTAACCTTCGTGCGAGACGACGACGGCCATTTCCTCTTCGGCAATCATGTCTTCGAGGGAGATGTCTTCGGCGGCAGCGACGATCTCGGTGCGGCGGGGGTCGCCGTACTTGTCGATCAATTCGCGGAGGTCTTCGCGGATGATGTCGAAAACCAGGTTGCGGTCGGAGAGGATGGCGCGGTAGTCGGCGATCTTCTTGACCAGTTCCGCATACTCGTTCTCGATCTCCTTCCTCTGGAGGCCGGTGAGGCGCGAGAGGCGCATGTCGAGGATGGCCTGCGCCTGGACTTCCGAGAAGCTGAACTCGGCGATAAGCGCCGTACGCGCCGTCGGGACGTCCGGGGAGTTGCGGATAATGTCGATGACGCGGTCGATATTGTCCAAGGCCTTCAGCAGACCTTCGAGGATATGGGCGCGGGCTTCCGCCTTATTCAAGAGGTAGACGGTGCGGCGGCGGATCACTTCGAATCGATGGTCGCGGTAGCACTCCATCATCTGCTTGAGGTTCAACGTCTCCGGGCGGCCCTTGACGAGGGCGATATTGTTGATGGAGAAGTTGGACTGGAGGGGCGTCAACTTGTAGAGCTGATTGAGGATGACGTCGGAGTTTTCGCCTGACTTGAGTTCGATGACGATCCTGATGCCGTCCTTGTTCGAATAGTCGTGGATATTGGAGATGCCGTCGATCCTGCCGTCCTTGACGACGTCGGCGATTTTCTCGACCAGGGTGCCGAGATTGACCTGGTAGGGGATCTCCGTCACGACAATGGACTGCCTGCCGCTCTTGCTGAGCGTCTCGATATGGCATTTGGCCCGCATGGTCACTGCGCCGCGGCCGGTGTTGTAGGCCTTGACGATGCCGTCCCTGCCGCAGATAAGGCCGCCTGTCGGGAAGTCGGGGCCCTGGACATACTTGATCAGGTCCTTGATCGTGATGTCGGGGTTGTCGAGAAGGGCGATTATGCCTTTCGATACTTCCTTGATGTTGTGCGGCGGAATGGATGTGGCCATGCCGACCGCGATGCCGGTCGCACCGTTCAGGAGCAGGAGCGGGGCTTTGGCCGGGAGGACGGACGGTTCTTCCGAGGTGTCGTCGTAGTTGGGGACAAAGTCGACCGTGTCCTTCTCGAGGTCGGCGAGCATTTCGGAGGAAAGGCGCGTCATGCGACATTCGGTATAACGCTGGGCGGCGGCGGGATAGCCGTCGATGGAACCGAAGTTGCCCTGCGGATCGACGAGGGGATAGCGAACGGAAAAGTCCTGCGCCAGGCGCACCAGGGCATCATAGATGGACGAGTCGCCGTGCGGGTGGTAATTACCCATGCAGTCGCCGACAACCTTGGCGCATTTGCGGTATTTTGCCCCCGCCGTGAGGTTGAGGTCGTTCATGGCGTAGAGGATGCGGCGCTGGACAGGCTTCAGGCCGTCCCGCGCGTCCGGAAGGGCGCGGGAGACGATGACGGACATGGAGTAGGTCAGGTAGCTGGTCCTGATTTCCTCCTCGATCGCCTTCGGCTTGACGCCCGCCGTCTGGGTGGTGAATACGTTGGAGCTCATGTGTAATAGTTCTCCTAAAACTTGCGGAATCTATTGATAATATTGGTAATATTGGTTATCAGTTCATTGTTTCAGTGATGTGGATGTCGTGAACTACACGTCAAGCTGCGCGTCCAGCGCATAGCGTTCGATAAACTTCCTGCGCGGCTCGACCACTTCGCCCATCAGCAGGTTGAACAGCTGGTCCGCCTTCATCGCGTCGTCCACCGTGACCTTGAAAAGGACTCGCCGCTCCGGGTCCATCGTGGTCGACCAGAGCTGCTCCGGGTTCATTTCGCCAAGACCCTTGTAGCGGGACACTTCCATGCCGCGTTTGCCGAGTTCCTTGGTGTTGACGAGGATTTCGGAGAAGCTGTCGCAGGGCATCTCGTCCTTTTCCGTGGCGAGCCAGAATTTCGGCGTCTGCCCCGGTTCGGCCAGATAAATCATGTCGTCGGCGTTGAACCCGAGCTCTTCGAGATCCTTGGCCGCTTTTTCAAATTCAGGCGCGACGAGGAACTCTGTCATCACCATGGTGTTCTCGGTTATGTCCGAGGCGCTGACGGTGATGTCTTCCTCAAGGATTTCGATGGTCTGTCCCTGCGTTTCGCGGGATTTGATGAACTGGGTGTATGTTTCGTCCGAGGCGAAGTAGAGGGTATCGCCGTTAAGGACGCCGCGGTATTTCGGAAACGCGCCAAGTTCCTTGCGCCACTGCAGGAATTCGGGAAGATTCATGCCCTTGTATTGGATAGCCCTCGTGAGCTTGCCAATGCGGTTGATAACCCTGAGCAGGCGTTTGAAGTCATCGCCCACCAGGGTGCGGCTCGCGCCGTTGTCCCTGACTTCGCAGCGCGTGCCCTCGACGCCGAGGCGCAACAACGCGACCTGCATGTCCTCTTCCGACAGAACGTACTGGATCGACTTTCCCTTCTGCACTTTGTACAGGGGGGGACAAGCGATATAGAGGCGTTCGTTATCGATCAGCTCCGGCATGTGGCGGAAAAAGAAGGTGAGGATCAGTGTGCGGATATGGCTGCCGTCGACGTCCGCGTCGGACATGATGATGATCTTGCCGTAACGCAGCTTTTCGATGTTGAAGTCCTCCTTGCCGATGCCGGTGCCGAGGGCGGTGACGATGTTCGACACTTCCTGCGATGAAAGGATCTTGTCGAGGCGGTGTTTTTCGACATTGAGGATCTTGCCGCGGAGGGGGAGGATCGCCTGGGTGCGGGAATCCCGGCCGGTTTTGGCGGAGCCGCCGGCCGAGTCACCTTCGACCAGGTACAGTTCGGTGGAGTCGCGGTCGCGGGAGACGCAGTCGGCGAGTTTGCCCGGAAGGCCGCCGCCGGCGAGGGCGCTCTTGCGGCGGGCGAGGTCGCGCGCTTTCCTGGCCGCTTTTCTTGCGGCCGCTGCGTCGATGGCGCGCTGCACAATGCGCTTGGCAATGCCCGGCTTTTCCTCAAGGAATGCGCCAAGCTGCTGGTTGACGACCTGCGCCACCATGCCTTCCACCTCGGAGTTGCCGAGTTTGCCCTTGGTCTGGCCTTCGAACTGCGGGTCGGCAATGCGGATGGAAATCACCGCCGCCAGTCCTTCGCGGGTGTCTTCACCCTGGATCGAGTCGTCGGCGGATTTCAGGAGGTTGGCCTGCTTGGCCCAGGCGTTCAAGGAACGGGTAAGGGCCGAGCGGAAGCCGGACAGGTGCGTGCCGCCGTGGATGGTGTTGATGTTGTTGACGAAGGAAAAGACATTTTCCGTATAGCCGTCGTTGTACTGCATGGCGACTTCGAGTTCCATGTGCTTTTCTTCGTCGTTGTGCTCGAAGTAGATGACTTCCGGGTGGATGATGTTTTTGTTCTCGTTCAGGGATTCGACATAGCCCTTGATGCCGGAGCGGTAGAAGAACACGTCCTTCTTGCCTTCCTGGCCGGCTTCGGCCGCATTGTCCCTGATGTCCTGGAACTCGATGGTGAGACCCTTGTTGAGGAATGCGAGTTCCCGGAGCCGCGTGGCGACGACTTCGTATTTGAATTCCACCGTTTCGGTGAAAATTTCGGAGTCGGGGAGGAAGGTGACCTTGGTGCCGCGCTGCTTGGTCTTGCCGCGCTCTTCGACTTCCGTGACCGGGTCGCCGCGTTCGAAGCGCTGGAAATAGACCTTGCCGTCCTTGAATACTTCCACTTCCAGCCATTCGGAAAGTGCGTTGACGCAGCTGACGCCGACGCCGTGCAAGCCGGCCGAGACCTTGTAGGAATCATGGTCGAATTTGCCGCCTGCGTGAAGGACCGTCATGACTACGGTGAGAGCAGACATCTGCTGCTCTTCGTGCCAGTCGACCGGGATACCGCGTCCATTGTCGAGGACGGTCATGGAGCCGTCGGCGTTGATGGATATGTGTATCTTGTCGGCATGTCCGGCCATGGCCTCGTCGATCGAGTTGTCGACCACTTCCCAGACCAGGTGGTGGAGGCCGTCGACGTTGGTGCCGCCGATGTACATGGCGGGGCGTTTCCTTACCGCATCGAGACCTTCGAGAACCTTGATTGAGCTGCCGCTGTAATTGTTGTTGTTGGCAGCTTGCGTTTCATCATTATCAGCCATATTGTTTCTTGTCTCCTCTAAAAACTGACTGCTTTAACACAATAAAAAAAACGGCCGCCCGCTATAGGTCGGCGTTTCTTTGGTACCATCGTTTATGCGTTATTATCCTATTATTGCAGATTTCTTACTCAACTACAACCGAAAAAAACCGAATCAATAATATTACGCCCGGAAAATTATCCTTGTAAACCAGATCAACCTCTGGGTATACTCTTGTCTGGTCCTTACGGCCAAGGTGGTAAGACAGATGTATTAATTAAATGTATTATACCAATATAATACTAAAATACATTAATATGCGCAAGAAAAATCGGAGAAATCATGTCAAAAGATTTTGTTGGTTTCGGTGCCCTAAACGATGCTTTGTTGGAGCTGCAAAAAAGGGGATATCGCAAGGTATTCGTGGTTGTTAGCGAAAGCGGTTGGAAGCGTTTCAACGCCAAGGGAACGCAACCCTTTTTCCCCGACCGGGAGTGCGTGTTTTTTCATGATTTTTCCGTCAACCCCGACTTTTCAGAAATCAGGGCCGGCTGCAAGATATTCGAATCCTTCCAGCCTGACCTGATCGTCGCCATAGGCGGCGGCAGCCCCATCGACGTGGCCAAGTGCATCAAGGCGCTCCATTATACTAAAGCACCGTTCAACGAGGAAAAGCCGGCCACCATCAAGCCCAGCGGAGAGGGCCCGCCTCTCGTGGCCATCGCCACCACCGCAGGGAGCGGCAGCGAGGCGACGCAGTATTCCGTCTTTTACCGCGGGATGGACAAGCAAACCGTCGCCGGACCGTCCGTGCGCCCGGACATTACAGTCGTCGATCCGGAAATGACCTACGATATGCCTGCCAAGTTGACTGCGGAATGCGGCTTTGACGCGCTCACACAGGCGGTGGAGTCGTATTGGGGCACCTATGCCGTTCCGGAAAGCCGAACCTACGCCAGGGACGCGATAAAATACATTCTTCCGAACATCTATAACGCCGTCCACGAGCCGAAGCCGGATAACCGCTATAACATGTCTCTTGGCAGTTACCTTGCCGGCAAGGCTATCAATTTCAGCAAGACCACTATCCCCCACGCCTTGGGTTACCATCTGACAAAGAAGTACGGCCTGGCGCACGGCCATGCCGTGGCGATAACCGTTCCCGCCTGTATCCTTCTGAACACTGCGGTGGATGCCAAGGTCACAACGCCCGCCGGGAAAGAAGACCACGAAAAGGCCATGGAGGATGTGATCGCCATGCTGGGCCAGGAGACTCCCGAGGACGCCGTCTTTTTCTGGCGCAACCTGATGAAGCATTGCGGCCTGGAGCCGAGCCTGAAAGCCATCGGCATGGACACGCCTGGGAAGTACAGGGCTTGGGTGGAAACACTGGACGTTACCCGTCTCGGTAATCATCCTGTCGCGGTGGACGAAGATATGTTGATAGCGTACCTGAATAAATAATGAAATACTGGAAGAGGGCGATTCTTCATGTCGATATGGACGCGTTTTATGCGTCCGTGGAGCAGCTTGACAACCCGGAACTTCGGGGCAAGGCTGTATTGGTCGGCGGATCGGCGGAATCGCGCGGTGTGATTTCCGCCGCGTCGTATGAATCGCGCGTTTATGGCTGCCGTTCAGCCATGCCGACGGCGAAGGCCATGAAGTTATGCCCGCACGCGATCCTGATCCCCGGCAGGATGTGGCGGTATAAGCAGGTTTCGGACACCATCCACGAAATTTTCAATCGCGTGACGCCACTGGTGCAGTCGATCAGCCTGGACGAAGCGTTTTTGGACGTCACCGGCTGTCAGCGTTTGCATGGAACGCCGGAGACGATTGCCAGGCGCATCCGCCTGAGCATCAAAAATGAAACAGGCTTGACTGCCTCCGTGGGTGTGGCGAGCTGCCGCTTTGTCGCCAAGATCGCCTCCGACCTGGACAAGCCCGATGGTTTGACGGTCATCCCGGAGGAAGAGATGCTGGACCGCCTGGCTCCACTTCCAGTATCCAAGATATGGGGCGTCGGCGCAGTGACGGCGAAGCACCTGGAAAGCCTCGGTATCGATACTATCGGCCAGTTGCGGGATTGGCCGGAGGAGACGCTTGCCAAGGAATTGGGGCAGGCGGGCTATGACTTGTTTCGCCTTGCCCACGGGGTGGACGACACGGAGGTCATCGAGGAAGAGGAGAAATCCATCTCGCACGAGTGCACCTTCCCGAAAGATATAACCAGTCTGGAAGAGCTGGAAATCATCATGCTTGAGTTATCCGACAAGGTGGCAACGCGCCTGCGCCGCCGCGACCTTTCGGGGCGTGTTGTTTTTCTCAAGTTGCGGTATAACGACTTTTCCACACTTACACGGCGCATAACGCTGCCTAATCCCACTTGCCTTGCCGCCGACATCCAGAGGGAGGCGGTGAACTTGTTGAGGACGCGCACGGAGGCGGGTAGAAGGCCGGCGCGGCTTATTGGCGTTGGCGTTGCGGGGTTGCAGCAGGGGTCGCATCAGCCGCGCGGGTTATTTTCCGGCGTCGTGGACGAGAAAAAGGAAAAGATCGAGCGGACCGCCGATGCTATTAGGGAGAAACTGGGAAGCGAGGCCATCCAGCGAGCCTCGGTGAAGTTCGGTCAGGATAATCATTAAAGCATTAAAAAGCCGCCTTTGTCAGGCGGCTTTCTGTCTACTTGACTACGCAGTTTTGATAAATGCAGTATTCACTATCACATCAGGCAGCTCGCTGATCTGGTGTTGTTCCTCCACTTCCGCGCGCGGATGACTCTCGCGGTAAATTTCCTGCATGTCAGCGGCGGTGATGTGGGTGTAAATCTGCGTGGTGGAAATATTCTCGTGGCCAAGCAATTCCTGGACAACCCTGAGATCGGCCCCGCGCTGCAGCAGGTGAGTGGCGAAGGAGTGCCTCAAAGTGTGGGGAGATACTTCCATCGGCAAGCCGGCAATGCCTGCGTAATGTGTAAGCATCCTGCGGACGGAACGGGTTGTCAACCGCTGGCCGCGGAAATTGAGAAATACCGCCTTCTCGTCAAACTGGCTGCGGTCGGGGTGGCTTTCCTTGTGGCCAAGGTAATTGACCAGCGCCGTGACCGCATAGCGGCCGATGGGATTGATGCGCTCTTTCATGCCTTTTCCGCGCAAACGCAACACCCGGCGTTCCAGGTCGATGTCCTCGTGGTCAAGACCCACCAGTTCGAACGAACGCAACCCTGCCGAATAAATCAGTTCAAGAATCGCTTTGTCCCTGCTTCCCGTGAATGTACCGCATTCAGGCGCGGCAAGCAGCTTCTCCATCATGGGAATGGAAAGGAAATTCGGGATTTTCTTTTCCAGCTTCGGGGTATGTACGATTCTTGCCGGATTAGTGGTGATTCTGCCCCTGCGCTGAAGGTACTTGAAAAAACTTCTCAGCGCGGCGATCTTTCGTGCCACTGTCTGTCGGGAAGACCCTTTCGAGTCAAGCTCAGCCATGAATGACCGTATCATAAGATGAGTCACTTCGGCCGGAAAGAGATCCTCCTGCTGGTTGACGGCCAGATGGGACAGGAATTGCGCCAAGTCGACGCCGTAGTTCCTGATTGTGTGCTCGGACATATTCCTTTCGATTTTCATGTATTCGAGGAATTCTGTAATGTCCGCGTGGTTGATCTGGCTTAAAGTAGACACGTAAACCCCTTTCTCGATGTATTCCCGTAATGGTGCGCCAGAAAAATGCGCTTTTCCGCCTGGCCTTTTGGGGAGAGTGGAGATTCCCCTTATTGGATTATCGGATGAAAGAGACGATAATCTTTAATGAAGATGTTCGGATAGTGCGAATTGTTGATTGCGTGACATATATATCCGGTCACGGAATACAACAGGTAATTCCCCATTTATCAGTGTACGGCTGTATGCAATGCGAAGTTTTGTGTGCAGCATCCGCATGTCGTGGCGAATACGGTAGGATGTTGCGACGTTTTCCGATAATGGAACCAGGCAAAGTCGCTTGCTAACAAAAAATGTTTATAATATAATAGCGTATATTTTACTCCCCTGTTTATGGGAGATTGAACCGTTGTGCAAAAAAATACCTATGCTCTCGGATAGTGATTAATGGCAGATCTTACCAATGGCGACACAGTTGAGCTTAATCAAACCCTTGCAAAAGCGTTGAATTGGCTGACGGGGAATGATACAAAAAGTCAAGACATGCTTAATTGCCTGATGCTCGCACAAGAGGCTTGCCGTTCAGCCGCCCCAGTGTTGATTATTGGCGAAAAAGGCACGGGAAAAAGCCTGCTGGCGCAATCCATCCATTACGGTTCACACATCCGCGACTTTTCCTGCGTCACTGTCAATTGCGCCGAGCCGGGGGAAGAAAGCATCGAGGAGCGCATTTTCGGCATTTCCTACGATTTTGAGGAAACAAGCTTCAAGGAAGGGGCTATCGGCAAAGCCGGAAACGGCACCATCATCATTGAAAACATCGACTTGTTGTCGCATTCCGCACTCTCCGATATTTTACGCATGATCGATGAAAAACGTTATCGCCTTGTGGGAAGCGGCAAGGCCCATCCTCTGAAATCGCGGATCGTCACCACCAGTTCCAGCGACCTGGCGGATAAATCGGTTGGCGGTTATTTCCCGGAAGACATGATCTATGGGCTTGGCGAAGTCATCCTGCGCCTGCCGGCGCTGCGTGACCGCCGCGAGGACATTCCCCTTCTTGTGGATGGCGCAATCAAGCATGCAAACGAGCAGTATGGGAAAAAGGTCGGTGGCATTTCCAATGTCGCCCTCGAGTTCCTGGTGGAGCATCCGTTTCCCGGAAATATCCGCGAACTGCGACACTTCATCAACCGAGCCGTCAATGCGACCGAGCGCGATATGATTTATGTGGAGGACCTCGGCGTTGTCCTCGACAAGGCGGATTTCGATCCCCATTCCAATCCCGACAACACTATCCTTCCGCTCTTCGAAATGGAGCGCAGGCACATCAAAAAAGCCCTTTTCCGCTGCCAGGGAAACCAAAAGGCCACCGCGCGAGTATTGCACATTACCGAATCGTCATTGCGTAGACGCCTCAAGGTGTATGGATTGGAGTGAACATTGGGGACGGCTTTTAGGCTGTGACCTCATTGGTTCGAATAAAAACGCCTTCCCGGACGGGAAAGCGTTTTCTTGCGTAAAGATAACCCGATTCAGTTAATAATCAGTTAAAATGAAGGTCCGCCTGGAGTGCTTTCAGCTTCGCGGAGCTTGTGTTCCAAAACCTCGCAGAGGCGGCGAAGGACGATGATCGACTTGTTCAAATCGTACTTGCCTTCGGTCACCCCTTTCGTGGTGGTGCTTATCATGCCAAGGAGCTTGGCTGAAATCTGCGCCAGGTCTGCGATGCTGGCGGCAGAGGTAATGTTGTCGTCTCTCCTGATGGACGGCAAGCCATAGGGTGGGGCGTCCGATTCCATCAGCGCCATCGGCGTTTCATGGGCACCCACCGAACCATAAGGGTAGTAGGAGGTACCCAACGGCTGCCTTAAACCGTCCTGTTCCCTGGGGGACGGGTTGTTATCCCGGCGAAGATATTCGACTGTAACGTCGAAAAACTTTGCGATCTGGGAAAGGCGGTATTCGTCAGGTGTACGCATTCCTCTTTCCCAGGGAGACCATTGTTGGGGAGAAACACCGAAGGCCTCTGCGCACTTTTTTCCACCGCCGCGTCCAGGATATTTCTTGTTCCGACAATTCCGAATATTCCTGGCAATGGTCTGCCTCAGTTCATCTGGTATTTTGCCCATGATTCCCCTCATCCTTTTTAATAAACTTGACAATAAGTTTCGTCAGAGTAAATAAACGTCTATATTACGTGCAATTAGAATCCACTTAAGTGCACCTAATCGTACAGCCCAATACTACACCCGCTACAACTTAACTGAATGGGTTAAAAAAAAGCAATGAACTCGTTATCCAGTGATAATTGTAACCTTCATTTAGGAATCATTCGCCAAACGAATGAAATTTCATGCAAATATTGAATTTATATATAAAAAATCCGTATCTCTTTTAACCTCGCATAGTTATCTCATAAACCCGACATTCTGCCTTGTTGGTTGAAAAACGTTGTACTTTTGCCTTTCAGCATGTGATCCGTACTGGGTAACTTGTCAGGACAAATATAACTTTGGTGTTAAAATATCAAGCATAATTATAGCGAATTATTGAGAAAAAAAAGACGAAATAAAACAAAATTCAATAAATAAATATTCATCCCTTCGCCTGAGGTCAATTATTGGCGGTTGATTCACATTCTTTCGGCGTTTTCACCACAGTGCACTTTTTTCAAAGTGTCGAGATTTGAGCTTACACTCTAAGTCCGAAGTCCAAAAGAGTTAAATCAAAAACTTCGATTGTGCCGATTGTGGACAAAACCAATCATATAATGCAAAATGTTCTTCCATTCATTGTTAATAGAAGGATAGAACAAATTTAATACAAACTAAAAAACTCTTTGACAGTTACTGTCTGTCAAAGGAGCTATACGTATCCTGCATTTATATTAACTATATTACCGAACAAAATAAGTAATGCAAAGAAAAAACGATAGCTGAATGTATTTTATCTCATACTCTGGACTAAAAAAATAAATTGCATATTATGAATAAAAACAATCTGTTATGAACACCGTTCATCGTAGCCAAAACTTGCGGGAGTTGCGCAGGTAGGTGCAGAAAAAACAGGTTGCCACGATGAAAAAAACGAAATTTTTTTGCCCACCCTGCTTGTATTATTTTAACCTTGATCATTAATCAGGAGTATCGAATTAACTATTGCTTCAAAAAAGTAAAACAGCGTGCTTGAGCATCGCTATCGCGGTTTCTGAAAGGGTTGGCTTTTTTTCCATCGCGTGTCTCACCTTGGCCCAACGGAGCGGGGGAATGCAATGATGAGCCTGTTATCTCCGAAAACACGCAATGGTTTGCGGAATGAATCACCCTCTGACCATCGATAAAAACGATCCCGCCTTTTCAAACTCATCCGACAGACCCGAAGTGATTGCCGGCAGCGTGTCCTTCGTCAGCGCAAGAATATGCGCCGCGGCTTTGGGTGCGGGTGGATGGTCGAAGTCTCCACTCTGCCCGTAATGTTTCAGGCGACAGAGGTATTTTGCCAGGGACAAAACCGCAGCCATACTGCGATGTTCAGGGGGGCACTCTTCCAGCTTGTCCTGGTATTTGATGGGGATTTGAATGTCTTCGGACAGGTTCCAGCGTTTGGCCAGCCAATAGCCGACGCCGGAATAACTGCCGGTAATGATATTCTGCTCCGCCTCATAGAAGGACATTTTTTCCTTCTTCGCCAATTCTATGATTTGGACAAACTCTTCGTGCGCGTACTGGTCCAGGACCATTTTGCCAATCCCGGACAGCAGGCCGGCCACAAATCCGGTGTCCGGATGTATCGCGCCACAACCAGAGAGCGGATCTTCGGACAAGCGCAGAATGATGAAACGGCTGATCGTCGCAACTCCGAGGGAGTTGATCCAGAATTCCTGGTAACTGAAATCGTCGTTGTCCGAATCGAACATTCCGATTATGCTGGCGGAGATGACGATGGATTTGACCGTTTTGAAGCCAAGTATGGCTATGGCTTGTGAAATGGAACTGACCCGCGTGGGGATGGCATAAAAGGCGGAGTTGACCAGCTTCAGTATTTTAGCTACCAACGCTTGGTCTTTTCCCATGACGTTGTTGATGTCCCGCACTGAAGAGTTCGGGTCGTCCAGTAAAGACATCAATGTCGTTATGACCTGCGGCAGCGTAGGCAGGTCGACGATATTCCTGACCAGCGTTTCTGTGTCTTTTCCCATGTTTTACCGTTTCGCTTCCTCTTCATCAAGTACCTGCAACATCGTCTTCAAAGCCTGTGTCTCGATCTGCCTGACCCGTTCCCGGGTGATAGGAGGCTTGAACGCTTCGCCTATGGAGTCCAGGGTCAGCGCCTCGTTTTCGCCTATGCCGTAGCGCATGCGTATGACCTCGGCCTCCCGTTCGTCCAGGCAGGTCAGGAGTATCAGCAGTTTTGACTCGTCATCTATGCAGGAGTGGGCGCTGTCGGTATCGCTTGTGCTTTTCCCCGCCCTTGCCAGTATTTCGTCCAGGTCGTCTTCGCTGTCGTCGCCTCTCGAACCCGACAAAAAAGATGACGAATACGCCGCGCCCATGGCCTTTTGAATCGCTTCGGCCTTCTCCTCGTTCAGGCTCATTTCCGTGGCGATTTCTTTCGGCGACGCCGCCCGTTGCAGTTCCTGGGCGAGTTCCGAAGACACCCTTTTCCAGCGGCTCACCATTTCAGCCATGTAGGTGGGCACACGGACGTTCTTTACCTTTGACGATAGGGCCCGGCGGATGGTTTGCTTTATCCACCATGATGCATAGGTTGAGAACCGTCTACCGCTTTCCGGGTTGAACCGTTCGACCGCCTTCAGTAAACCAAGGTTGCCTTCAGCTATGATGTCCATCAGTGACAGCCCGCGGTTGTTATAGCATTTCGCGATGGAGACAACCAGGCGCAAGTTGGCCTGTATCATGTCTTCACGCGCCTGCTTATCCCCTGCCTGAAGGCTCTTGGAAAGGGATAGCTCTTCATCTTCGGAAAGAAGACGGTATTTCCCGATTTCCTGCAAATAAACTTCGATGTCGCCATCACTCATACAGGATCCCCTGTAAGAAAGCGTTCGTATTATCCGCGTCGTCGTGCCAGGCGAAATTCATGCGCCGGCAGTCGATTTTGACAAAGTATGGACGTTTTCTGAAACGACTGATAAGTTATTAACGTTTCGAGAATTATTCCAAATTGGTACAATACATCCACTATACCCTGTCAATACCGGTATCATATGCTATATTATATTTCTTCACAAGAAAAAACATTAACCCGGCCCTTTACCAACGACGGGAAAGGACGTATGATTTCTTTTATCCAGAAAACGTTTTGCCGCTCGATATCGTAGATTTATAGATGAAAGATTTTATTACATAATGTTCCGAATGGTTCCATGGCTGGTGCGCAGGTATCGCAGATCGCCCACATTTCTCCTTGTCACCTGGTTTACGACCTTATTGTTGGTTGGGGCTGTTTTACTGTATCTTCCCATCTCCCACATCGACAATGGGATAGAGGTTTCGTTTCTGACCAGTCTCTTCACCGCCACTTCCGCCGCATGCGTGACCGGATTGACCGTCGTCGATACGCCAGCCGCATTTTCGCTTTTTGGCCAGGCTGTGCTGCTGTGTTTGATGGAACTCGGCGGAATCGGTATTCTGACCTTCGCCAATCTCGGCTTCCACCTTATCGGCAGGCGTCTGTCATTGACTGAGCGCACTGCGCTGGTCGATACGCTTTTTCCCAATGACACAGCAAACCTTTTCAGAAGCACTTTTGTTAGGATTGTTAAAACCCTAGCAATAATTCAGAGTGCTGGCTTTGTTTGTCTCGCGGCGTTTCTCATTCCGGATCGTCTGGCCGAGGGAGAAGGTTTCGCCCATGCTTTATGGTCCTCCCTATTTCATTCCGTTTCCGCGTTTTGCAACGCAGGCTTTTCCCTGTATCATGGCAATCTCGTCGCCGAGTCGACCAACACCGGCTTTCTTGTCGTTGTGGCTGCATTAATTATCCTTGGCGGAATTGGACATAGCGCGTTGGCTGAACTTTGGAATCTGCCACGGGCGCTGAGGCGTAGGAGCAGGAAGGTTCGATTGCTGACACTGCACACCAGGATTGTACTGATTTTGACCGTGGTTTTGCTGGTTTCCGGGGGTGCATTGGTTTTCATCTTTGGCGACGGGGCGGGTGACCACTTAGGGCACGCCTTTTTCCAGTCGGTCAGTGCGAGGACCGCCGGGTTCAATTCCATCCCTCTGGATAAACTACCCCTGACTACTTGCCTTGTCCTGTGCATCTTGATGTTCATAGGCGGCTCGCCCGGATCGTGCGCGGGCGGCGTGAAGACAACCAGTCTTGCCGTCTGGCTTGCCCATCTTCGGGCAACTTTGCGTAACGACTACAATGTAAATATATACGGCTATACTATTGAACCGGAATTGGTAAACAGGGCCAGGATTCTCATATCCATGTCGCTGGTGTGGAACCTGCTGGGCATTGTCATCCTGAGCATTTTCGAACCGGGGGTGGGGCTGGACGAGATTACCTTTGAACAAATCTCGGCTTTCGCAACGGTCGGTCTTTCCATGGGATTGACTCCGGAATTGTCCGGGGTTTCGCAGGTATGGATTATCCTTAGCATGTATATAGGAAGGCTTGGTCCGCTGACGATTATTTTATGGATCATGCCTGGCGCGCAGCGGGACGTCAAAATGCCAAGCGGCAAGGTAATGGTGGGATGATTGTTTCATTATTCATTGCTTTTACTTTCCCGGGGGGATAAACTGGATCAACGAAACTATACCATGGTATGGGTGTGGAATGCAGGAAATTTGACGTTATAGTCGGTGTCTTTCAAGAAATTCCATATGGGAAAAATGTCATGAATGCGAAGCAGCGAATTTGCGTGATCGGCCTGGGGCAGTTTGGCCGCCACTTGGCGATCGAACTTGCCCAGGAGTGTGAAGTCATCGCCATCGACCGCAACCAGTCGGTGATCAACGAAATCGCCGAACAGGTGCAACGTGCCTATTGTCTCGACGGCAGGGATTTCGGCAGCCTTTCCACCGTGGTAAGCTCGGATTTCGACGTGGTGGTCGTTTCCATGTCGGAGTCGATGGAAGCGTCGATCCTCACCGTACTTCATCTCAAGAAATTGAAAATCAAGCATATCTACGCCAAGGCGACAAACAAGGATCATGCGGAAATTCTCCGCGCTATCGGTGCCGATTCCATCGTATTCCCGGAAAGGGAAACGGCGGCGCGTCTGGCGACGCATCTGGTGAACAGGAACCTTCTCGACTTCATTCCGCTGTCGGAAGGCTACATGGTCATGCAGATCGCACCGCCGGAGTGGTCCTACGGCAAGACGCTTATCCAGCTCGACCTGCGCAAGCGCTTCGGCATCTTTGTCATCGCCGTCAAGGAGCATGTGCCGGAAAATACCGTGTTTCTGCCTGGTCCGGATTTTGTCGTCAAGGATTCCGACGCCCTCCTCATCATCGGCAAGAAGGAAAGCCTTGAAAGTATGGAAAATGCGAAGAACCCGTTTGCCTGATAATCATAAGCCTCCAGTCCTCAGGGGTGTTGGATAGATATCGTTATGTTGAAATATCTCACAAGCCGACGTTTCAAGGTAAAGCGGTCCATATCTCCGGCTTACCTGGTGTTGCTTTGGTTCGGTTCGTTTGTGCTGCTTGGTTCCGTGCTGCTATGGCTGCCCTTTTCGCACACTCCGGAGCAGAAGGTCAGCTTTTTCGATGCGGCGTTCACCGCCGTTTCCGCCTCCTGCGTGACCGGGCTCACCGTCCTCAACATCGCCGACGCCTTTTCCTTTTGGGGGCAGCTCATTATCGTGCTTTTGCTGGAAATGGGCGGCATCGGGATAATGTCGTTTGCCTATATCGGCTTTGACCTGATAGGTAAAAGGGCGTCGATGTCGTACCAGGCGGCGACGGCGGACGCGCTGTTCCAGAACGACTCGGCGCGGGAGTTCAAAAGGGTATTCAGGCAGATCCTCGTGATCACCCTGCTTATTCAGGCTGTCGGTGCCGCACTTCTCTTTTTGTCGTTGCTGCCGGATTACACCGACCGGCTGCGGGAATTGCCGTGGGCGTTATGGTCCGCCATTTTCCATGCCGTGTCCGCATTCTGCAACGGCGGTTTTATGGCCTATCACGACGGCATGGAAGTTATCGA
The DNA here is from genome assembly GCA_036745875.1 of Planctomycetota bacterium. Classification (GTDB taxonomy): domain Bacteria; phylum Planctomycetota; class SZUA-567; order SZUA-567; family SZUA-567; genus DAIOFH01. The sequence continues at coordinate 29,805 of DAIOFH010000025.1, forward strand.
CGGAAATGTCTTTTTTATCGTTGTCCTGCTGGTTCTGATCACGGTCGGAGGACTGGGGCACAGGGTGCTCGTTGAGCTCCGACATTTGCCGAAATACATCAAGCAGCACGAGAAAAAGCCGCATTGGGTCTCGTTGAACACCCGCGTTGTCCTGATAATGACGGGGGCGGTCATTTTTTTCGGCTGCATCGGCTTTTTCATTTTTGGCGTCAGTGAAACGGGGGGCTCCAGCATCAGGGATGAATTGTTCGTCGTCATCAGCGGCAGGACGGCGGGATTCACCACCGTGCCCATGGAAACGATCCCTTTGCCGTCCATACTTATTTTGATCACCCTGATGTTTATCGGCGGTTCACCCGGTTCCTGTGCGGGCGGCATAAAAACGACAAGCCTCGCGATCTGGCTTGCACGGATCAAGGCGAACCTCAGAAACGATTCCAATGTCAATATTTTCGGCTACACGATAGCGCCCGACCTTGTCAGCAGGGCGCGGATCCTGATGGCACTGACCATGCTGTGGAATTTGCTCGGGGTGTTCATACTGGTCGTGCTGCACCCGCACGAGCGGCTTGAAACGCTGATTTTCGAGCAGGTATCGGCTTTCGGAACGGTTGGCCTGAGCATGAATTTCACCCCGCGGCTTGAAACACTGTCGCGGCTGTGGATTATGCTGTCCATGTTTGTCGGCAGGTTGGGGCCGCTGAGCATCGCCTTGTGGATGGCGCCCACCGTGCGCTCCAATATTCAACGCCCGATTGGACGGATCATGGTGGGATGAGCGTGAGGTGAAGATTTAAAGGACGACCTGTATGGGTGCAAACCGAAAGGGAAAAATCTATTTCGTCGATGTCGGGCCTGGCGATGCCCGCTTTCTGACCTTTTCGGCGCTCGATTGCCTGCACAAGGCGGATTGCGTTGTTTATGATGAAATAATCGACAAGTCCATCATCGACCAGGCGACAGACGCCGCCGAGTTGGTCGCGGTTGCGGACGGGGTGGAAACGAGCGCATCCAGCCGGGAAGCGGTATTGGCGATTTTACAGGATCGGACCGGGAAGGGACTGACTGTCGCCCGCTTGCGCTGGGGCGGCTCTTTCCTGTTTTCAGGCCTCGACAGGGAGACGGCGGATATTGCCGAACAGGCGCTGGCTTATGAAGTAATCCCCGGAGTGGGAATCCTTTCCATAATCAAGGCCTATACCGGTTTTTCCTTTGTTTCGCCCGCGTCGATCGCCTTTTGGTGCGGACGGGACGATTTTTCCCGAACATTCGGGATGCCGGAATCGGCCTGCTTCTGCGTCGACGACGAAGATATTACGGATTTTATCGGGTCTCTTGTCGGACGCGGTTTTTCCGCGAGCGAGCCTGCCGTGGTGGTCGAGAGGCTTTCCTATCCGGACCAGAACCTATTTTCCGGCACAGTTCAGGAACTTGCCGCCTTCACCTATCGTCAGGGCAAGGGAAAGCGGTTTTTGCTTGTCGGCAAACTGGTGGAAGATAAATGCGGCGGCACCTGGTTTGCCGGAAAGCCGCTTTTGGGGAAGAATGTCCTGTTGGTCGAGCCGGGTGATACGACCGCCCACTTGCGGGCGCTCATCGCGGAGCAGGGGGCCGTGGTGAAAAATATGCCGGTCAGCCGGGTTTTCCTTTCCAATTATCAAGTGGAAGGGGAAAATCGCGACGAACTGAGTTCCGTCCTGCTGGGAATGGGTGACATAGCTTTTGGCGGCCAGACGACCTGGGTTGTTTTCATCGGGCAAGCGGCGGTCGAAGCAGTATGGAAGCATATGGCGCGGTTGAAGCTCGACGCCAGAATCTTTTTCGGCGTCGGGTTGTGCGCCGCGGACGAATCCGCGGCTCGGGCTCTCGCGAAAAACGGTTTGACCGCCGATATGCGCGCCGACGCCACCCCTACCGGTACGACGTGGGACGAGATCGAGAAACGCCTTGGCGACTACATCAACGAATGCCATTTCATAATTTTTTCCGGGGATAACGAATCGGACCGGTTGAGGGATAGGATGGAATCGGTCGGGGCGTCATGCCGGAATGTTGTTGTTTATTCCACGCGCGTGGTTAATGATGACGAGGCAGGCATACGGTCGGTGTTCGACAATGCCCATATCGACCTTATGCCGTTTGCCAGCCGCAGGGCGGTGCATGACTTTTCCCGCCTGTTTCTAGATCGAATGGGGTTCTGGTTTTCCCAGTCCGACAGGCCATTGTGCACGGCGATGAATTCGGAAGCGGCGGATGAGATGCTCAGGGCCGGGATTCCCCTCGACGCGACCGCGCTGGAGGCCACACCAGAAGGCCTTGTCGACGCGCTTATTAAGGCGGTCAACACCAAGCATGCGCGCTACTGACCCGCCAGAAGTCGCACTCGCAACAAAACTCTTGAAATTGTCTGGGAATAAATGATTCTTTAGTATATATAATTATGATGTTATTTTTATGGAGTGTACGATGACCAGAAGGTTTACAAAAGGTTTCACCCTTATCGAGTTGATGATTGTCATCGCAATCATCGCCATTATCGCCATTGTCGCCATTCCCCGTTTGCGCAGCAGTTGGAATGCGGCCCAGGAAACCGCGGTCGAAGCTCCCGCTCCCCAAGGCGGTACGACAGGGCAGTAAGATACAAATATGCACTCTTGCCACCAGTGAAAGGGACACGCGGTGTCTGAAGCATTGGGCAATCCGGTCACCACCATGATTTTTGTTGTCGACGAAGATGCTGCGGAACGCGAAAGGATGACTTCAGTCCTCTCCGCGGCGGGATATGCGGTTGTCCCCATGGAAGGCCTCGACAAAGCGGAAAGCCTTATTGCGCACAATGCTGCCTGCGACGTGCTCCTGCTTTCGGCCGAGGCGCTCGCTGATCATGAAAGCAGATTCGACGCCATTCTGGACAAAATGGAAAAGAAGCCGAAGGTGATAATCTGCGGCTCTGACCGTGGCGGCAAACTGGCTTCCTATTGCCTGAATCTTGGTGCGACCGATTTTCTCGCCCGTCCACTCACCGATGACGAAATACTCGAATCCGTCAACCAGGCAATCGCCGACGGCCTATCCGGGGAGGATGCGGATAGGGACTCCATCATCGCGTCAAGCCCCGTCTCCGGGTGGATTGAACTCACTTCAACCTCCGAACTCGACCAGCTGCGCCGACTCCAGAGATTTTCCGACGCCTTGTTTGCCAGCAGCCTCCCGGCGAGCGTCTGCGAGGACCTGAAGATGGCTGTCGAGGAAGTGGGCCGCAACGCGATGGAATGGGGCAACCAGTTTGACCCGGATAAAAAGGTCAGCTTGAGTTACTGCATGTTTGACGACCGCATTGTCATCAAATGCCAGGACGAGGGCGAAGGGTTCAAGCGGGAAAGCGTTCCCGATCCCACAGCCGATCCAGTCAAAACGATGCAGTTGCGACAGGAGGCGGGGAAGCGACCCGGCGGCTACGGCGTATACCTTATCCAGAAGCTCGTCGATGAGGTCGTGTATAATGAAAAAGGCAACTCGGTCCTTATGATCAAATATCTTCCCGACAGACCGACCCGGATATTCCTTGCGAGCAACGGAACAACCCCCAATGCCTGAGTGGACAGCCCTTTTCGATGCACATCTGCGGAAGCTCCTGGACGGGCAAGACCGCTCCGGATTTCTTGAACAATTCGGCTGGGTCGAGGAAATGTCGTCGCGCGCCCTTGCCGTCCTCAGCACCGAGTCCCTCGCTTCCACTCCGGCGGAAAAAATCTACGCCACTCTCGACAGCATCAACGTCCCCGGCTGCCAGGTGCGCATGACCAACCTCGGCAGGGTCAACCAGGCCTCGGACGTCATCGAGGGCATCCAAAAGCTGCTGTCCGCGCCCGGCGATTTCGCCGTCAAATACCGTGCCGGGAAAATACCCCAGGCAGGCATCGTCACCCTGACGCAGATCCTCTCCCTCGCGCGCCCGCACCGCTTCATCATCCGTAACGCGGCCTCTACCCGGGCCCTGGCGAAGGTGGTCCCACTTTACAGCGTTCGCGCCCTCGGCGAATTCGGCTATGAAGAATTTCTCGACATCTGCCGAGAGTTGACGAAGGTGGTCGAGACCGAACTGAAAGCTTTCGGCCTTGCCGATTGGGCCCGCGAATACAGGTTCCTTTTGCTGTATGCGCTGTTGACCAGCGAATAGGGATTGGTGGCCAGAAATCGTATCGGAAATTCTCACATCCATTAATCACTCGCAATCGCCTGCTTGACGCAAGCGCCGTGCCGATATATTGTAATGTCATGTCATTTATTTTCAGTCAACGAATGAAGGAGACCCGGATGCCGTATCTTGCGTTCAATACCAATGTGAAACTGTCGGAGGAACAGGCGGAAAGATTGCTGAATGCCTTGTCCGCCGCCACCGCTGCCGGAACAGGCAAACCTGAAAGCATTGTCCAAGTGCAGGTTTCCGGCGGTCAAAACATGTACCTGGCCGGCTCCTGCGATGCCAACTGTTACATTGATTTCAAGGCTATCGCTCTCCCCGAGGCGATCGTCAAGGACTTGGCAGCATCGCTGTGCGGCGTCGCGGAACGCGAGCTCGGCATTCCGCAAAAGAGGGTTTATATTTCCTTTTCATCCTTCCAGGGTTCGATGTGGGGATGCAATGGCTGTACGTTTTAGAAGTTTTGCAACACGATAAATTTCCTATAGGAGAAAAATCATGCCGGCACAAGACAAAAACCCGACCCTTTCCCCAACCTGGAAGGCGCTTGGCAAGCATCAGAAGGCCATCGCGAAAAGTCCGATGAAGGCGTTGTTCGCCCGGGACAAAAAACGCTTTGACGCTTTTTCCCTCTCCGCTGTCGGCATACTGCTGGATTATTCCAAGAACCGGGTCACCTCGGAAACGATGCGGCTCCTTTTCAAGCTCGCGAAGGAAGCCGGCGTCGAAGACTACCGTGACCGCATGTTCCGCGGCGAGAAGATCAACTGGACGGAGAATCGCGCCGTCTTGCACGTGGCGCTACGCAACGTGAAAAACACCCCGATAAAGGTGGATGGCAAAAACGTCATGCCCGGCGTCAATCATGTCTTGGACAAAATGCGCAAGTTCTCGGACTCTGTCCGCACCGGCAAATGGAAAGGCTATACCGGCAAGGCGTTCAAACATGTCGTCAATATCGGCATCGGCGGTTCCGACCTAGGTCCCGTCATGATCTGTGAAGCGCTCAAGCATTACCAGGACGGCCCGGCAGTGCATTTCGTCTCGAACGTAGACGCGACGGATTTCGTCGAAAAGACGAAGAACCTCGATCCGGCGGAAACGCTGTTTATCGTCGCCTCGAAAACCTTCACCACCCAGGAAACGATGACCAATGCGGAAACAGCCCGCAAATGGCTTTTGAAGAAGCTGAAAGACAAGAAGGCGGTCGCCAAGCACTTTGTCGCCTTGTCGACCAACAAGGCCGAGGTGGAGAAGTTCGGCATTGACAGCGAAAACATGTTCGAATTCTGGGATTGGGTCGGCGGGCGGTATTCCTCCTGGTCGGCTATTGGCCTTCCGATCTGCTGCGCCATCGGCTTCAAGCGCTTCCGCGAATTGCTGGAAGGCGCAAACGCCATGGACCGGCATTTCAAGGTCACCCCGCTCGAGAAAAACCTTCCTGTCATCCTCGCCCTTCTCGGGGTATGGTACAACAACTTCTGGGGCGCGGCGACGCAGGCGATTTTGCCTTACGATCAGTACCTGCACCGTTTCGCCGCCTACTTCCAGCAGGGCGACATGGAGTCGAACGGCAAATACATAGACCGCGACGGCAAGCCGGTCAACTACCAGACCGGTCCGGTGATCTGGGGCGAACCCGGCACCAACGGCCAGCATGCATTCTACCAGCTGATCCATCAGGGGACGAAATTGATCCCCTGCGACTTCATCGGCGCGGCCAAATCGCAGAATCCCGTCGGCGACCACCATGTCAAGCTGATGGCTAACTTCTTCGCCCAGACGGAAGCCCTGTTGATGGGCAAGACCAGAAAAGAGGTCGAAGAGGAGTTGAAAAAGTCCGGTATGGACGCCAAGGCCATCCGCGCCCTTGCGCCGCATAAGGTATTCGAAGGCAACCGCCCGACCAATTCCATCATGGTGGAAAAGATCACCCCGCATGTCCTTGGCTCCCTGGTGGCGATGTACGAGCACAAGATCTTTGTCCAGGGCGTAATCTGGCGCGTCAACAGCTTTGACCAGTGGGGAGTGGAGCTCGGCAAAGTATTGGCCAAGACGATTCTCAGTGAGGAAAAAGACCTTATGGCCGGGAAGAAGGTCGACCTGTCGAAACACGATTCCTCGACTGCCGGCTTGCTGAAAGCATTCGTCAAGATGGCGAAAAAGAAATAAGAAAAGGGGATATGAATGATCCGATGTGTTGTGACAGGATTGATTGTAGTTGCATTTACCGCCTGTTCCAGCGTCTCCGCTGAGGATGCGGCGGCTGAGCGACGGCGCGTATGGCAGGCATATCTCAATCCCGCCGAACAGGCGGTATTGGCCAAGCCGCAGGAACGCGCGGCACCTGATCCTTCAGCAGATCCGGTCGCTCTCATCGCAAGCGCGCGCGACGGGTTCAATGATATGATCATGCAGCTTGCTCCCCCCTCCCGGACTTACCGGGAGAGCCGTTTGCGGATGGCGGCGTGGAAGGCCTGTGGTTCAACCCCAAGGGATCGGGCACGGACAAGGTCTTGCTATATCTGCATGGCGGCGGGTTTCTCGTCGGCAGTGCCCAGACGGGTGCTGTAATATGCGGCCTCCTGGCCAAAACGGCCGACTGTCAGGCGTTTTCTCTGGAATACCCGCTTACGCCGGAGTCGACGTATCCGGCGCAGCTCGACTCTGCCGTCGCCGCTTACCGCATGCTTTTGGACAGGGGATTCAAGCCGGAGAAAATCGTCGTCGCAGGCGACTCCGCAGGGGGAAATCTAACCCTGACTCTCCTGTGCAAGCTTAGGGATTCAGGGATTCCATTGCCCGCGGGCGCATACCTGGTATCACCGTGGGCCGATCTGACCCACTCCTTACCCACGCACAGCCTGAAGGCGGAAAGCGACTATGCGTTGACAGAGGGGGATCTGGAACTGATGGCTGGCGCATACACCGGGGAAGGGGATCGGAAGAATCCATATGTTTCACCTGTTTTTGCCGATCTCCGAGGACTGCCGCCATTGATCATTCAGGTCGGATCGATGGAGGTGCTTCTCGACGACTCATTGACGTTGGCCAGAAATGCAGCCCTTGCCGACGTGCCGGTGTGGCTGTCGGTCTGGCCGGGCTATAGCCATGATTTCCAAATGTTCCACGGCTCCCTCGCAGGCGGCAAGCGAGCGCTGGAGGAGGCTGGGGGCATTTCTCAAACGCGCGTTGGACAGGGAAGTGCTGCAGGATAATTAAGGACACCGGATCGTTTATCGAGATACGCTCGGCTGCGACCACCTTTCCATGAATGGGAAGGTGGTTTTTTCATGATTCATTCTCAAGAATGCTCCTGCCCGTCCGTTAATATCCTTGAAGGCGTATTCCGCATTACGGTAGGGATATGTCTCGGGCGGTGTACGGCGTGCCGCGCATGAAGCGAAATCGCCTGCCACGTAATGGATTGCGTGGTTATCACGGATAGATACCTACACGGATGAATCACATGAGAGTAATTGCGGAATTTTTCACCGCTTTTGCCTGCTTCTGCAGGTGTCTTGCCTCGACCAGCCGCGGGAGCGCGTCGCTGGGATTCTTCATGTATACATGTCTTGATTTTTCTGCGAGGGAATCTACTCCCTTGTTTAATATCCCGTATTGTAATTCCGGAAAATTCGGCAATGCTACATATGACCGTTCCTGGCCTCGGATGGCCGCGAACGGCGGAACTGTTTTGTCGTTGATGCCTTTTACACCCGTTTCCAAGGAAGGAGCGGCATATTTAAAGGATTGATGTTCTGATTTTCAACTAACTCCAACCTCGGCCCAGGCAAGAAGTTTATCGGAAACTTCCTTGCCTTTGCCGCGTTTCTGTAATTTTATTTTCGGAAATGCTCGTGACGTCTATCGCCTTGTTGCGGCAGATGTTATATGATTTATTGTCTTCGCGAATCCCCTCCTGATGCTCCCTCCCGGAAAATTAGTTCTAAAGTTGCAGCCTCTGTGGACGAAAACAAATGGCAGAGGAAGTCTTTTGGACAGGCATTTAATCTAAACAATAGATTCATTGTAACTATCTGTAACTCGGTGTGTTGTATTTTCAAAATTTTCGACGACGGTCGAGTTACTCTGAAACTGCGATATCTTTTTTGCTATTTTTTGCAGATTTATATTTGCATGTATTATCTTTTTATTTACAGGATTATTGTATAGTCATACGTTGTTTTGATTTTTACCACTCTATGGATTTACTCCGCGAAATTGCCATATGTCATGCGTTGGTTTCGCATGCGTGACGAAATAGAGGTATGAACTGGTTCATGCAAACCGAGAAAAATAAAAAC